>JAYTBD010000949.1:0-14335 GCA_043737155.1 Fimbriiglobus sp.
TTCTGCACGGCGGGCAACAGCAGGCCGATCAGGATGGCAATAATGGCGATGACGACGAGGAGTTCGATGAGCGTGAACGCACCGCGTGTCGTACGACGAACCATGACCAGACCTCGGAATCGAGTATGGGGTAATTCATAGTATAACGAAATGCGAGTGGAATGGGTTCGGGAAAATCATGAAAGTTTGGAAATGATTCCGGACTGTAGCCATCACGCTCCGCGTGATGCGAACGGAAGGGACGTTTTGGAAGTCGGTGGGGTAGCTGGATCAAAGGCGAGCAAACTGAGCAACCGAAAGGCCTCTTCCGTCCGCATCACGCGGAGCGTGATGACTCCAGTCCGGAATCACTCCAAAGACGTGGCATCGAACCCGTGCGGTAGCAATTCGCGTATCGTGTAGTGGGCCGTGAGCCCCTTCAAATTGGCCAAGGTCACGGTCGCGTCCGGGGCGAATTCCCAAAGCAATTGCCGGCAAGCGCCGCACGGCGGGGTGAGTTTCTCCGTGTCCGCGACGACGGCTACAGCGGTGAAGCGCGTCCGACCCTCGGAAATCCCCTTCACCAGCGCCACCCGTTCGGCGCAGATCGTCAGGCCGTAGCTGGCGCTCTCGACGTTGCATCCGCTCACGACCGCTCCGTCCTCGGCGAGCAAGGCGGCGCCGACGCGGAATCCCGAGTACGGGGCGAACGCCCGTCCGCGGGCTTCGGTCGCGGCGGCGATGAGCGCGGCGGTCACTGACCACCTCCGGTCAATGTGTACGAAAACGCCCCGAGCAGGTCGCCGCGCCGACCGCCGTGGCATTGGACGCATAGCTCGGCGCTGCGGACGGAGCCGAGCATCCGCAGGTTGGCGCTTGCCTCTGCGGTGACGAGGTCCTCGCCGCCGCGCAGCTTTTCCAACCCTTCCGTTTCGAATCGATCGAGCGCTCGGGTCGGCGCTGTCTTGAGTTCGTCCATGCGCGGCAGATTCGCCGAGACATAGGCGACGGGCTCCTTGTGCAGCAGCAATCCGACGAGGTCGAGAGTTTCCACGCGCCACCCCTCGGCCGGTTCGGGCACTTTGATGAAGCGGTGCGATTGGAACCCGGCGACATTCCGCCGGTCCTTGACGTAGCCGAAGTTTTCGAAGTTGATGAAGTCGAGCAGACCCGCGGTATGGATGTCGTGAAGTTTGCCGCCGTGGATCTGAACCGATGACGTGATGTCATCGTGCGTCCGGGCGGACGCGCCGTTGGGTTGGGGGACGTAGAGATCATCCGGTCGCAGAGTCGCCGGCAACTGGCCGAGGGGTGATCGCACCATCCGGCTCACGCCGAATTTCGGATTGCGGGTGAATACATCGACTTGTTCTTCGTGCAGTCTTTCCAAAGCCCAGGATCGGCTCGACCAAGAGCGTCCCCGAGTTTCGTGTTCCCACGCGGTCAGGCGGTTTTCCGATTCACTCGAAAGTTGTTGAGCCGGTGCATCGGACGACTTCGCCGGGAGTCGCTCCTCCAAAGTCTCGAACGGGAATTGCACGCGCAGCGTTTCCAAATGCCGCTGCTCCGGCTGCGCGAGCAGAACCGTGATGCCGAAGGCGACCGCGGCTGCGAAACCCGAGACGGCCGGGAAGCGCCACCAACGGCGGGCGCAAAACTCGTGGGCCGACATAGCGCCGACCAATAATAGCGAGAGCAGGCCCAGCCAGACGACCCCGGCCATCAATGCCAGGAGCAGGCCGAGGATGCACAGGATGCACGTGATCGACCGCAGGACGCGGCTGTAGACGCCGGCGTTGGCACCGACCAGGAGGATCGCGGTGGCCACGAGTGTGAAGTTGAGCATGGCCGAACCCAGTGCGGTGCGGACGAGTGTACCTCGACGCCTGTTTGTAGAGCCTAACCCAAGTCGGCAGGAATGTCATGCGCTTTGAGGCCGAGTCATGTGAACCTTTTCGCTGGCCGCCTGTCGGGCTTTAGGAAGAGCTGCAGAGAATGTTCGCCGATTGGAGGATTTGAATGCCGTACAGTTCCGACGTGGCGAACTTGATCGCCGATCAATTGACCAAGTTCATCTCGCTCAATCGTCACCAATTGGCGGGGCAGGTGGCCAACCTCGATTTCTGGGTCGGGGAAGTTCGACACGCCCTCGATGTGATCGACGGCTACGGCGTGCGGTTCGTCCGACTGTCGATGAACCAAGAGCACTTCTTGAAGATGCAGGATACCGGCGAATTGCGGACCGGCCCAATTCTCGTAGACGCACCGAGACTCAGAATCGCGGATCCGCCCGCTTCGAATCCTCTTCCGTACGCTCGCCCCGTGCGACGGATCCCCGATCGGGAGTTGCAACAAGCTCGGCGCAATTTGACGGATGCGGTGTTCAAGTTCCTGAGCCGCTGCTTCCGGGAAGCTTTGATATCGGAAAAACAATTCGCAGGGATTTGCAAGCAATTGGGATTGGCCGGGGAATCGTGAAGCCCACCCGACCGTTGACACGGTCGGCTCGCTTTAACCCGCCCCCGTCGAATCGAGCACCTTCCAAAATGCTTCCAGCCGCGCCTTGGCATCGCCGGGGAGTGGGCCGGCGGGGGAATACAGCACGCGCATCAGCAGCTTCACCATCGCCTGACCGGGGATTTGAAACTCGGGCCAATCTTCGGACAAGCGCGCCACGAACTCGGATGGCGTCTCCTCCGGCTGACGGCCTCGCGCGCGATCCCACGCCCACGAATCGAGCGCGGCGTAACTGTACTCGGTGAGTTCGCCCGCTTCGCGGCGCTCCGCGGTGCCATCGCCGAAGGGGTTGCTGAACATTGAGAACGGCGGCGGGCGCATCACCTCCTCTTCGAGCTTCGCTTCCTCCGCGAGCGCGGCCGCCTTCGTTTGCTTCTTGGCGCCGAAGAGTCCGCGCCACCAATCGAGCAAGCCGCGCGCCCAATTCGTGAATGGCGCCAACCCTTTGAGCACGAACCAAAGGACGCCGCCGACGACCGCGATGGCGAGCACGATCCAGACGAGCCATTTCACCCCCGTGGCCACCTTCTCCAGCCCCGCCGTGATCTGGCTCGTCCGGCTGCCGCTCGACGAATTGCCGTCGTCGTCCTTGTTGTCGTTATCCTTGTTCTCCGCGTCGTCGCCTTGATCGCCGGACTTTTCGTCGTCCCCCGATTTCGATTCCTCACCCTTGGATTGGTCGTTCGACTTGCTCTGCGATTTGTCGTTGTTCCCTTTCCCCTGCTCGCCTTTGCTCCCGGATTTATCGCCGTTGTTTTTGCCGCTGCTGCTGTTGCCCTTGTTCTGCCCGCCGCTGTTCTTCTCCCCCGATTTACCGCCCGCTTCGCCGTTTTTACCGCTGGCGTTGCCCTTGCCCTTCTCGGTTTGCGTGCCGGTGTTCCCGTCCCCTTTGCCGGCGTTCTTGTCGCGCACTTGGGCGTACTTGCTCGCCCGGCGATCCGACTTCCCGGCTTTGTCGAAGGTGAACAGCGGCGTCTCCGAATGCGGCCGGGGCAGCGCCGCCCCGCAGGCGAGGAACAGCGCGATCATGGCGAAGCCGAGGCCGAGCCAACCCGCGGTCATCGCCGTGGGCAAGCGGGCGTTGCGCGCTTCGAGGTAGCGCCGGAGTCCGAGCAGGCTCGTCGTCACCAGCAAGCCTAGCGCGCTGCCGACGTACAGCGCCATCTGCCAGAAGATGGCGCCGCGGCGGGCGTCGTCGTCCGAGGGGATCACCGACTGGCCGAGGGCGAAGAGCGGGATCGCGGCCAGCGCGAAGTAGAGCACCCACACGCCGGGCGTGTGCGGCTTCTTCTTCTGCCATTCGCGGTACTTCTGCCAGCGCTCGAGCCAACCGGCGTTCGGCTCGCCTTTCTTCTTTTTGGTCGCGGCGGCGCTGCGGTCCGGGTCGAATTCTTCATCGTCCTCGTCTGCGGTCGCGCTCGGCGTGCCGTCCAACCCGGCCGCGGCGAGCACCCCGCGGCCCGACGATTTCCGATCTTCATCGAGGTGCGTGCAGTCCCATGTCAGCTTGTTCGCGGCCCACCAAACGAGCGCCATGAGCACCAAGTTGATGACCGGCCCGATGGCGCGCGTGAGCGCCGTCGGATACTCGACGAAGGCGAGCATCGCGAGGAAACAAGCCGCGCCGAGGCAGACGGTGTAGATGCCGGCGCGGTACGGTCCGAAGCGGATCGAGATGCGCGCGACCAGCACGCAGCCGATGACGTAGAAGCAGAACGTGTAGACGAGGCGGCCTTCGTACTTGCCGGCGTAGAGGACTTCGATGAGGAAGAACACGAGGCTGCCCAGCATCATCGCGATGAGGATGGGCGAGATGACCACGGCCGCCACGTCGATCAGCGGGATCTGTTTGCGTTCGTCGGCCAAGGTTACTTCTTCTTCTCAAGCCCCAGGGCTTGGTCGGGATCCAGATTCTGCCCGTCGCTCCGGGTGACCATCTTGCGGAACTGGTCGGCGTCCATGGTCTTGGTGTGACCCAGTGTCACCGACCCGTCCATCAAAAGCACGTGGAAGTCGCCCTCGAACAGTCCGCCGAGCTTCGGCAGCGGCTTCTTCGCATCGTAAAGGACGTCGTCGGGTTTCGTCCAAATGCAGGCCTCGCCCGCTTCGACGATGGCGATCGTGTTCGAAGTGCCGTCGGGGAAACTCCGCGGGATCGCCAGTTGCTTGCCGGCTTCGAATGTCGTGTCGGCCCCGTTGTAACCGCGGTAGAACGTGAGGCCCTTCTCGGCCTTCACGCGGATCGGCGCATAGATCTTGGGGATCTTCTCGATGAGCGCCTTGTTGTGCTTGCTGTCCCACGGCTCGTCGAGTTTGAACTGCTTGTAGAGTTCGTCCTCGTCGACGTAGGGCAAGATCTGCACCCGCCAGCTCAGCGCCGGTTTCCCGTCTTTGCCCGGGATGTCAGCCGGCAAACGAGCGAACGCATCGTTGTGACCGTGCAGCGCGATGCCCATACTTTTCAAGTTGTCCCGCGACGCGGCGAGTTCTTTCTCGGTCGGCGGCGCGAGTGGTTCTTTGTCCTTCGGAATCGGCGCCGCGATAGCCAACCATGTCACTGCGGCGAGCAGACCGGATGTGAAAATCAGTTTCATAGATGCATTCTCCGGGGTGTTATTTCTTCGCGAAGCCCAAAGCCTTGTCCGTGTCCTGGACCATGCCGTCGCTGCACGTGACGAGCTTGCGGAATTCCTCGGCGTCCATCGCCTTGCCGAAACCGGGCCGTACCGAGCCGTCGCCGAAGAGGACGTGGTAGTCCCCTTCGAACATCCCGCCCAATTTCGCCAACGGCTTCTTGCCGTCGTAGGGCAAGTCGTCCGGCTTGGTCCACGGGCACGATTCGGCCGCTTCGACGACCATGGCCGTGTTCAAGAGGCCGTCGGTGACGTTGGGGAAGCGGATGTTCTTCCCCGCTTGGAAGGCCGTGTCGACGCCGTCGAAGGCCCGGTAGAACGTTTCCCCCGCCGGGGCCTTCACCCGGATCGGTTGGTACGCCTTGGGGATCTTCGCGAGCAGCGGCTTGTTCGCTTTGCTGTCCCACGGCTCGTCGAGCTTGAACTCCTTGTGCAACTTCGCGTCGATGTACGGCAGCATTTGCACGCGCCAGCTCAGGAGGGGCTTGCCGTCCTTATCCGCGCTGTTCCGCGGCAGGGCGTTGTGATCGTCGTAGTGCGTGTGGATGGCGATGCCGATCTTCTTCAGGTTCGCTTGCGATGCCGCGAGCTGCTGGTCGGTCGGCGGCGCCAACGTTTCCGGGTCCTTCGGAATTGGCGCGGCCGCGCACGCCAGCGAGGCGGCGCCGAGCATCAAGGCGAATGCGAAGCGGGTCATGGGTGCGTCCTCGTCATTGTTTGTCGGGGGAAAGGACTTCGGTGTCGTAGACTTCGCCGCCGGAGATGGTGATCGCGGCCTTCATGGTTTCGGCGTCGAAGTCCCGTTTGATGCGTAAGACGGAGCCGTCCAGCCGGGCCGCGTGGAAGACGCCGTCGATGTCTTTGCCGAGCGCCGGCAGCGGCTTCTTGGGGTCGAAGGGAATGTCGGTGTCGGGCTTCGTCCAGATCACCGCTTCCCCGGCTTCGATGACGGCGATGGTGTTGGAAGTCCCGTCGGTGATGCCGACGATCACGCGTTTCATGGTGGGCTGGAAGAACGCGCCGTTGCCGGTGAAGCCGCGGTAGAAGGTGTGGCCCTTCTCCGCCCGGACGCGGACGGGGGCGAACACTTTGGGCATCGCTTCGATCAGGAGCTTGTTGGTCTTGCTGTCCCACGGTTCGTCGAGCGCGAACTTCTTGTACAGCGCCGCGCCATCGTCGTCGATGTACGGGAGGAGTCGCACGCGCCAACTGAGGAGCGGCTTCTTGCCCTTGGCGTCGAGGATATCGCCCGGGAGGTTGCCGACGGCATCCTCGTGATTGTGCATGCCGAGCACGATTTGCTTTAGGTTGTCGATGGCCTGCTCCCGTTGCTTATCGGTTGCGGGCGCCGGTTCGAGTTCCTTCCCTTTCGGAATGGGTGCCGCCAGCGCGGCCAAAGAGCCGAAAGCGATCAGCGCGGCGAACGGTCGGAACATCATCGCTTGCTCTCCAGGGGTTCTGGCACGACGTAAATCAAATCGCCCGGCTCCGCGACTGCACCCGGCGACTGGACGGCGAGCGGTCGCGGCACGAGTCGCTTGCCGTCTCCGTCGAGTTTGTCCGGCCCGATACTCCATAGGATACCGCGCCCGGCGGCGAGATCGAGCATGCGAAATGCCGGTCGGACCACAGGCCCTTGCGCGGCGAAATCGAACCCGGGGTCGATCCGTGTTTCGTACTGCGCGGACTGGCCGCGGGTTTCGTGGCCCATTCCCCCGAGTACGCCGCCGAAGGTTTCGAGCATCGCGGTGACTTGCGCCGGCAGCGCTTCCATCTGCACGACTTCCCCTTTGGTACGGCGGTACCGGAAGGGCCGCTCGTCGTAAGGGTCGAGCGGCACGGCGGGGAGATAGCGCGGCACCAGTGCTTCGAGGTTCGCCGGCAGCGCGCCGTTCTCGGCCCGGTGCAACCGCAGCGCGAGCAACAGCATGGAAGCACGGCGGACCACGAGCTCCTCGCGGATGATCTCCCGGCTCAGCGGGTTCGCCTGCGGCAACCGCGCCGTGTGATAGGCGTATTCGCCCAACCCCGGGGCGCCGCGGAGATAGCGGCGCTCGTCGCGGGTATACGGGCGGGTGTTGCCCAAGCCCACGATTCGGCTCAGTCGCTCTTTCTCCCACGGCACGGCCCACCCGAACGCGACCAATTCCGTTTCGTTCTCCAGCGCTTCGGCGCTCTCGCTCGTCTCGCGCTTCAAGAAGGGTTGCTCCCGGAGGAACTCCTTGACCGACTGCGTCGGCGCATTCACCGAATTCCGCATCGTCGTCTGCTCGGCGAGGTGGCCGTCGGCGAACAGCGGCGGGCAGGCGGCATCGTGCGCCCGCACCAGCGCGAGTATCTCGCGCAGGAGATCGGGCCGGTCGCCGAGTTTCTCGAGCCACCGTCGGATGGCCAGGTGCGTCCGTTGTTCGACGCGGACACTGACGAGACCGCAGACGGCGAAGCTCTTGTTGCGGAGGTTCCGCGTCAGGCTCAAGCAGGCGGCGACCGATTCGACGAGCGCCTCCGGGTGCGCGGCTTGCAATTGAAGCCCCCGCGCCAACAGCAGCACTTCGCACCCTTGTAAATTGTCGAGGTGTTTGAGCGGGCTGCCGATGATCAACTCGACGGGGTCTTCGACGGTGCCGATCGGCATCCGTGCGGCGCGGACCAAGGACTCTGCCCAGCCATTGGCCATCGCCGCGACGAGCCACGCGTCCGCCTCGGGCCGGTCCGCGGGCCAGCCGAGGTGGAGAACGTCTTCCAGTTGGATCATGGTAGTCGCCGTCTTTTGGCCCGCCGTCGGAGCCTCGCGCTGCGACGGCCCTTCGTACCAGAGCGGTCGCTCCGACTGCGGCAGTTCGCGCTCCTTCAACCGGACTTCGGAGAAGAGCACCGCGCCGCGGCGGATCTCCCGCCCGGCTTCGTTCGTGTCGAACGGCGGGATCGTGGCGCGGAAGGCGATGTCGGCTCCACCCGATTCACCGGTGGGGATTTCGAGCACGCGGTAGGCGATCCCCGCGGTCATCGCCAGCACGATGGCCCCGCTACCGCCAGCCAAGCGTAGCAAAGCCCGTCGTTGGCCGAGTTGATCGAGCGCCCAACTCCAAACGAGCGCCCGCGCCGTGAGCAGCGCCAGCAGCGGTGGGATCCAAAGTTGGTACCAGTGAATGCCGCCCGAGAGCAGCGACGGCAGCCAGAGCGCGACGACGGCCCCGCCCGTCATTAGGCCCACGGCGGTGCCGACGGCGGCCTTGCGGAAGAGCATCCCCGCGAGGTGCCCGAAAGCGAAACCGTAGACCGGCCAAAGCCAGAGGTACTCGGCGATGGGGAAGTCGCGATCGAGGAAGAGCCGGGCGCGGAATACGTTCGGGATGAACGGACCCGACTCGGCGAAGCTCGCCGCGACTAGCGACGGGACCGCCAACAGCACGACCAACAGCGCCACCAGCGCGGCGCCGAAAACGACCTTCGCGAGCCAGAGCCGGCCGACGGGCATGCGCCGCTCGGCCCAGAATCGGAACGAGCCGGCGTTCTGTTCGTCGCTCCAACCGGTGACGCCGACGATGGTCCCGAGCATCAAGGTGCTGACCGGCCAGACGAACAGCGCGGGGAGCGTGGGTTGAAGCAGCGACAACCCGGCGACGAGGGTGATGCCGCCGAGTACGAGCGTGAGCGCGAGGTTCTGCCGGGCGACGACCCATAGGGATGCGCGGACGCCGAGGGCGGGGAACAAGGTGAACTTCGGTAGCATCCGCTTGCGGACGGGATCGACGGGGCCGCCGCGCGCCGTGCGGACATCGCGGGCGAAGCGGTTGCGATCCGGGGCGGTGTAGATCCACGCGGAGATGGCCAAGGGCACGATCACCAGGCCGAGGAGCGTGGCGTAGAGCGCGTACTCGACGTGATTCACGGTCGGGTTGGCGCCCCACAGCGCGGCCCCGACGCGGTCGAAGAGTTGCACCCCGATCGCGCTGACCGGGTAGAGCACGAAGAGCAGTCCCACAGCCGAGAGCAGTCCCAACCCGCAGGCCGCGAGCGACGTCTTGGCAAACGCGGAGCCGAGTGCGCCCCAACTGTACGCGGCGAGCGCGAGCGTGATCAGGATGAGCCCCCAGAAGGGGAGTCTCGCACGCGGGCCGATCACGCCCACCGCCGCCGCGACCCCGAAGAGCAGCCCCGCGGCGATGACGACGAGCACCAAGCCCGCCAAGACTTTGCCGAGCCAAACGCGCCAGCGCGGTACGGGGAGATGTTCCAAGTACGGAAACGTCCCCTGCTCGCGCTCGCCGGCGAAGAGCGTGCCGCCGACCACGATTCCCGAGGCGAGGATCAGCATCACCACGGCCAGCTTCTTCGGTTCCATCGACTTGCGCATGTCCGCGAGCGAGTCGGAACCCGAGCCGGGGAAGAGCAAGCCCGCGGCGACGAGCACGGCGCCGCCGAGGATCACGAGCGCCGCGACGATCAACCCCTGCTCGCGGAACTCCTTCCAAATGAGGGCGCGATTCATGTCAGTGCCTCCACCGGGGTGCGCGCGGACGCCGGGCGGAACTCGGTCCCCTCCGGCGGCAGCGGGGCCATGTACGCCGCGTAAATGTCTTCGAGCCCGACGGGGCCTTCCTCGAAATCGGTGACCGCGGACGAATCGCGCAGGGCTTCGAGCGCCAGCGGATCGGGGTCTTGAATCAAGTACTGCACCGAGCGCCCGGTGCGGGTCGATTCGAGCACGCGACCGATGGATGACAGATCCGGCGTCGGGCCGACGGCGCGGAAACCGACGCGCCGGAAGCGACCGTCGAGTTCGTCGAGCGTCGCCGCGAGCGGGATCTTGCCGTCTTTCACGAACGCGGCGTGGCTGATGAAGCGCTCGAGTTCCGAGATCGAGTGGCTCGAAATCAGGATCGTCCGCCCCTCGGCCGCGAGTTCGACCAAGCTGCCGAGGAACTCCCGGCGGGTGCGGAGGTCGAGGCCCGAAGTCGGCTCGTCGAGCAGCAGCACCTCCGGGTCGGGCGACAGCGCCAGCGCCAACCCGACGCGGGCATAGCCCCCTTTGCTGAGGTCCTTGAGCCGCTTGTTCGGATCCAGCCCGAGCTTCGCGGCCCAGTCGAAGTAGCGCTCCTTGAAGCCGGCGAGGTGGAACGCCGCGGCGAACCAGCCCATCTCGGCGACGGTCATCCAGTCGTAGAGCTTGGGTCGATCCGGCACATAGCCGACGCGGTGGCGCAGGTCGGACGCCTTGGCCCACGTGTCGATGCCGAAGATCTCGGCGCGACCCGCATTCGGTGGCACTTGACCCGTCAGCACTTTCATGGTGGTCGATTTGCCGGCGCCGTTGTCGCCGAGCAAAGCGTACACGGCGCCGCGCGGGACCTGCAGATTCAATCCTTCGACGGCGGCTTTGCCGCGGTACTTCACCGTGAGCCGCTCGATGCGGATCGCGATCGGTTCGGGGGGTTCGGACATGGGCAACTCCGGATATGAAGAGGGTTCTCAGCGCGAAGACTTGGATCCGTTGCGGCCGGCGTGCGGCCATTCGTCGTCGATGAGCTTGTGGACATCGGGCGGCTGCAGCCCGGCCGAGGCCGCCTCGCGAACGGTCTCGCGCACGCGGTCGCGGATCAGTTCCTTGCGGCGATCCCGGCACAGTTTGGGGGCGTCCGTCGTCACCGCCATGCCCAGTCCGCGGCGCGGTTCGATGACGCCGAGCCGCTCGAGTTCTTGGAAGGCCCGCGTGACGGTGTTCGGGTTCACGGTGAGCTGCACCGCCAGATCCCGGACGCTCGGGATGAGGTCGCCGGGCGCGAGGTCCCCGCCGGCCACGGCGAAGACGACCTGCCCGGCGATCTGCTCGTAGATGGGGTCGGTGGAATCGGGCCGCACGCGGATGGTCATGGCCGGCGTCTCGCCCAATGGGTGTACCAGTTACCTAGTACACTAAGTGGTTGATCGCGGAAGGTCAAGGGGAGAATTTGGTCGGCGAGCCGGGATGGGTGATGGATAGAATGCCGAAAGCCAAGAAGTCGTCATCGTGTGAGCTGCGGTGCCGGGCTTTGCCGGAGCAGAAAATCACCGATCAATCCGAGACGTACCGACTCTTCTTCGCGAACACGAAGCTCACACCCCGATCGCCCGGACGGCGCCGGCCATGCAAGTCCAATACTCGTTTCTGAGCCCGCCGGGGCGTTGCGGCTATCTGCCGGAGCAGACGTGGAGCCTGCGCTACGAGGTCGTCCGTTCGCTCGATGCCGCCGAGTTCGGGGGGTTGCTGCAAGCCGGCTGGCGGCGGTTCGGCTCTGCGCTTTTCCGGCCGGAGTGCGCCGCCTGTCGGCGCTGCCAGTCGATCCGCGTTCCGGTCGACACCTTCGCCCCCGATCGCAGCCAGAAGCGGGCGTGGAAGGCCAATGTCAATGCGGTGTCACTGACGATCGGCGAACCCGAGGTGACCGTGGCCAAGCTCGAATTGCACGACAAGTTCCACGCCTACCAGTCCGACGCCAAAGGCTGGCCCGAGCACGGCCCCAAGAGCGGCGGCACCTACGCCGACAGCTTCGTGAACAATCCTTTCCCGACCGAAGAATGGTGCTATTGGCTCGGCGACGAGCTCGTCGGCGTCGGCTACGTCGACCCGGTGCCGGTGGGCCTGAGCGCGATCTACTTCTTTTACGACCCCGAGGAGCGCGACCGGTCGCTCGGGACGTTCAACGTGTTGAGCGTCCTCGCCGAAGCGAAGACGCGCGGCCTGCCGCACGTTTACTTGGGGTATTACGTCGAAGGGTGCGCGTCGTTGGAATACAAAGCGAGGTTCGGGCCGAACGAGGTCCGCGACCCCGACACGGGGGACTGGGTGGGATTCAAACGCCTATCTCCGATCCCACCGGGATCGAAACCCTCCATCGTGTGAATTTGGCTCCGCCAAAAACCGAGTGCGGCGGGTGAGTTGGACCGCGGCACGCTCCGGGCCGCGCGGGACTGTCGACCGTTCGGCCGCCGAGACGACATGCCGCAGATCTCCGATTGGTCCGTGTCGATTCCGGTTGTCAGGGTCGCGGTCCCGCTTACGCTGACCTGCGGGATCCATTCGAGACCTCACCCGGCGCCATGACCGACCCCGCCCACGACACTCTCTGGCTACACGACCGGGTCGCCCGACTGCGGGAGGGCGACCGGACTGCGACGGACGAGTTGCTCCGCGAGGTCGGCGCGCGGTTGGAGGCGCTCGCCCATCGGATGCTCGGCAACTTCCCCGGGGTCCGAACGGGAGCCGACACGGGGGACGTAGTCCAAGGCGCGCTCCTGCGACTGATGAATGCCCTGCGCGATGTCCGTCCCGCATCCACGCGCGATTTCGCGGGATTGGCCGCACTGCAAGTGCGACGCGAACTGCTCGACCTCGCCCGTCACTTCGCCGCCCGCGGCGCGGGGAGGCGCGTCGCCGACCCCGGCACGGCCGACTTCGGCGCCGGCGGCGGAGATGCACCGGCCGACCTCGAACTCTGGGCGCGGTTCCACGCGGCGATCGACGGCCTCCCCGCGGAAGAGAGAGAAGCTTTCGGTCTGATCTACTACCACGGCCAGACCCGGGGCCAAGCCGCTTTGCTCCTCGGGGTATCCGAACGGACGCTTTACCGTCGGTGGGCGTCCGCCTGCATCCTGCTCACGGAACGGCTGGGCGACGCGCTGCCGATCTGAACCGAGTTCTCGATTCCGCGAGTGCAGACGCATGACCCTCGATACCCCGACGGCCGGCTCGGATCGCCTCGAAGCACTGGTCTTCGAGTGGCACTTGAAATCCGCGGATTCCGGACGCGAACTCGCAGTCGAAGACCTCTGCCGCGACTGCCCCGAGCTCGCACCGGAACTCGCCCGCCGGTTGCGCGCGATCCGGCGGGTCGAAGCGTTGCTCGCTCCGCGCGGGGGTACCGGGGGTGACACGACGTACGAACGCCCGACGCCGGGAGTGTCATCGCGGACGGCCGATCCGGAAGCCGCCCCGACGCTACCCGGTTACGGGCCGTTGGAATGGATCGCACGCGGTGGTATGGGAGCCGTGTACAAAGCGCGCAACACGGCGCTCGGCCGGATCGAGGCCGTAAAAACGATGCGGGCTGGGGACTTCGCCGGTCCGGGAGAGTTGTCCCGTTTCCGATTCGAGGCCGAATCGGCCGCCAAGCTGGCGCATCCGAACATCGTCACGGTGTACGGAGTGGGGGAGTCCGGCGGTCGGCCGTACTTGGCCATGCGGTGGATCGATGGGGGGAGTCTCGCGGCGCGGCCGCCCGACACCCATCGGGCGACGGCGACGCTTCTGGAGAAGGTCGCGCGCGCGATCGACTACGCCCACGGGCAATTCATCCTGCACCGCGATCTCAAGCCGCAGAACATCCTCGTAGACGCGGCCGGTGAACCGTACGTCGCCGACTTCGGAATCGCCCGGCCGCTCGACCGGAACGCCACGGTGACGGAAGCCCGCAGTCCGGTCGGCACCCCGGCGTACATGTCGCCCGAGCAGACCCGCTGCGAGCCGCGGCTGACCAAGGCGTCCGACGTGTTCTCCCTCGGCGTCGTGCTCTACGAGCGGCTGACGGGCCACCGCCCCTTCGGCGGCGAGACCCACCACGCGGTGATGCAACGGGTGCGCGAGGCGGAGCCGATCCCCCCGAGGATCCACGATGCGACTCTCGGCCGCGACCTCGAAGCCATCTGCATGAAGTGCTTGGAGAAAGATCCGGAGGATCGATACACGGCCGCGGACGAACTGGCCGACGACCTCGGGAGGTACCGCCGCGGCGAGCCGGTCACCGCGCGACCGCCGGGATTCTGGGACTGGCTCCGGCAACTCGCCCGGACGCGGCCCGAGCCGAATGCGGACTACTCCTGGCCCGTGACCGTCTGGTTCGGGGCGATCGTGCTCGCGATGAACACGGCCGTCTATGGGCTCGTGCGGACGGGCGGTTCGGCGGCGCGAGTCTGGGCGGTCAACGCCGTCATCGCGTGCGGGATGAGCGCGGTTCTTTGGTGGTACATGCTCCGGAAGTTCCGCCGGCTCCCGGCGACCGAGCGGCACTCGCTCATCATCGCGGCCGGAACCATCGCGGTCTACCTCGCGCTGACACTCGCCTATGTGCCAGTCTCGGCGTCCGCCCCCGCGCGCGAGGCTCTCGGGATGTATCCCGCTTTGGCGACCGTCTGCGGGCTGGGGTTGTTCGTCCTCGGTTCGACGAACT
>JAYTBD010000950.1:0-6330 GCA_043737155.1 Fimbriiglobus sp.
GTCTCGTTTCAAAAGGTTTTGAATGGGACAGTTGTCAGCGATCAGATAACAGCAATCAGCCAGTAAGACGGGCAGATGCCAAAATCTATAGGTGCACCCCACGAGGGGTGCCCCTACAGTTTGCTTACTTTCACTTCAACAGTCGCTCCAGCGCGGTCATCCCCAACTCGGCGATCTGCGACGGCTTCGAGTCCCACAGCATCGGATTGAGTAACTCGAGCGACACGGCCCCATCGTAGCCGATCTCGCGCAGCCGATTCAGGATCGGGGCGAATTGAAACTCGCCCTCGCCGGGGAAAATACGGTCGCCGTCGGTCATCAATTCCCGCGGTACGCCCGCCACATCGCACACTTGCACATGGAACAGATTCGCCGCCGTGAGCCGCGTTAAATCCTCGGGCTTGCTCGGGCCTTTGTAGTAGTGGAACACATCCAAACAGACGCCGACGTTCGGCTCGCGGCATTCGCCCGTCAGCATCAGCGCGGTTTCGAGACAGGTGCAGAATGTATCCGACCCACGGAATTCGAGCGCGAGTCGAACGTCGAACCCGGCCGCCCAGCGCCCGGCTTCGGTGAGTGACACCACCGCCCGACCGAGGGAGGTGGCATCGACCTTCTGCGCGAAATCGGCGACGAGGACCAACGTGCGGATACCGAACTGCTGACAGAGTTCCAGGCGCGCCTTGAAATGGTCGAACGCGGCCTTCCGCGCGTCCCCCCGCGAGAGCAGCAAGCCCCCTTGGTACGCCGCGGCCACTGCTGTGACACCGCGTTGTCGCAGCAGCTCAAGCGTCTCGGCGACGGTGCTCGATTCCAAATGCGTCTCGAGCTTGGTGAGCCAGACTTCAATCGCGGCGCAGCCGCCGTCGGCGTAGCCGTTGACGTCGTCCGCGAACCGGCTCGGCAGCGTCGTCGCTTGGCTGATGCAGGGCGTCATACGGGTGGCCTGACGCCCTTCTTGCCGGGCTTGGGCTTCGGCTGGTCTTTTTGTTCGCGCGGCTCCGGCTTGGTGTCCGGCCCCGGCGAGCCTTCGAAGACGCCCAGCACGATCGCCCCCCAGATACCGAACGCGATGAGGTTCAACACCAACCCGACGGCGAGCCAAATGAACACCTTCGTTTTGTCGATCCCCCGCTTCGGCGCGGCGCGCGGTTTCGATGGCGTACCGTCGGACGAATCGTCGTGGTGCGGGTCGAAAGCGACGGGTTGCTCACCCCACTCTTGGGGGGCGTACGACGGCGGCGACTCGGAGGGGCCGAACGCGGACGGGTAGTACGGCGCGGGCGCGGCCCAACCTTCGAGCGGGGCGGGAAGCGCGGGTGCCTCGCTCACCGACACGAGTTCCACATCGTCGGCTTCGGCGAGATCGACATCCTCCGCGCCGCTGATTTCGTTCACCTGCAACGACTGCGATTCGCCGCCCCCTAAGATCGACGACGATTCCGGCCGCGGCGGCGGATTCGCCGGTGCGGGCGAATGATCCGGGGCGGTCAATCGGCCGAGCACTTCCGCCGCCGTGGGCCGGGCGTTCGGATCGGCCGCGAGCATGTCCATCGCGAGTTCCACCAGGGCCAGCGGGGCATCGGGGCGGATCGACGGCAGCAACGCGGGGGCCGTCGGCGGTTTGCCCGTCAGCAAGAACGCCAGCGTCCCGCCCAGCGCGAAGATGTCCGCTTGGGGCGAACGCCCGGTGGCTTCCGGGGCGAGGTAGGGGTCGCCTTCGACCGCGGGGAGGTTAGGCACGAGGCCGAGTTCGAACAGCTTGACCGTGGCCGTGGGGGCCGGTCGATAGCGGGCGGAACCGTCGGGGCGCGGGCGGGTCGATGCGACGAGCGGGCCGGCGCGCAGGTTCGCGGGGCGGATGTCCCCGTGCGCGATCCCGCGCGCGTGCGCCACCCGGAGCGCGAGTGCGGTTTGCCGGACGAACTCGGCGGCGAGCGACGCGGGCATCGGGCCGATGTCGCCGATGAGCGATTCGAGATCGGCGCTGTCGAACGGTTCGAGCACCACGAACGGCTCGTCGCGGTGGACCCCGGCGTCGAGCAGGTGGGCCAAGTGCGGATGCGCGATCGGCGCCGCGTCTTGGGCGCGCTGCAAGTAGGCGGACGCGTTGTCGAGCGGGGCGAACCAATCGGTGCGCAGCCGGCGGATGACGACCGCCGTCCGCAGCGACGGGTGCGTCCCCTTGTACGAGGTGCCGCCGGGGCACGGGCCGAGTTCGTCGAGGATCGGGTAGCCGGCGAAGTTGAGTTCGTACCCCTTGCCGGCGCGGATCGTCTCGGCTTGGTAGCGGGTGATGACCCCGCGATTCTGCAAGAAGTCGCACAGCGCCGCGAGGTTCCGCAGTGGCACGTCGGGCTGTTGGAACAGGGCGTCGACATCCTCGTCGCCGAGGATGTTCTTCTCGCGGGCCAAGTCGAGGAACGAAGCGATCGATTCGGAAGGCATGGAAACGCGTCTCGGACGGCGGGGCTTAGCCGGTGTGCCGATTTGATTCTAGTGCGAAATGGGAGGCGATCCTATCCCGATGCGGGTGCTATTTCTCGGGCAACGGGAATACGGCGGTGAGTTCCTTCGTCTCTCGGCCGCGCCGGATTTTCAGCTTGGCCTCGCCGCGGACGTACCCGGAGCGCAGCATCCGGCGGAGTTCCGCATCCATCTTCGGGCCTTGGCCATCGATTTCCAAGAGGACATCCCCCTTGTCCAACCCGCTTTGAGCAATGGGGAACCCGCCGCGAGATCGGAGTCAGCGAGTTCGTTGTTAGCGGACAGCGCTCCATAGAATCTGGATCAAAACGACAAGTAGCGGGACAACAGCTTTGAAAAGTTGGACTCCAAGAGGCGTAATTTTGAAACGACGGGAACGAGACATCACTTCTCCTTTTGAAAGAGTCAACACAGTGGAAGTGCATCCACACCAAGGGGTGGCGAAATAAACCTACTTCAGTGAATGGGAAGCAATGGTGGCAGGTCGGGAAAAAAAACTTCAACAACTTGCTTTTTCTGATTCATTTCTGTGCGCAGTTTTCTCACCTACGCAATAGACCTACTTCACGAAATGGGAAGCGACGGTGGCGAGACCGGGAAAAAGTTCCCCGTTTTTGGGAGTTGGCGGTTTTTAGTCCCAGTCAAAAATTGACCACACGGTATCTTTCATGTGGGCCATACACCCGTTAAAATCCCTGAACACTTTCATGTCTCCCGAACGACTTATAGCGAATGACAGACACCCGCCGAGCGTACCCATGACCGCCGAAAACAGACCCTTCGACCCCGCCGACCCGTTCGGGTCTACCCGGCGCTCGTTCCTCCGCGAACTCGGCGGCAGCGTGGGCTTACTCGGGCTGACGAGCTACCTACAAGCCGCGGACGCGCCCGCGCTCCCGGGGACGTCGCACTTCAAACCCAAAGCCAAGCGGGTCATCTTCCTGTTCATGGCCGGCGGTCCGTCGCACCTCGATACCTTCGACCCGAAGCCCGCCCTCGAGAAGTACGCCGGGAAGAGGCCGGAGGCGGCGGACTTGCGGACCGAGCGCGTCACCGGCGGGATGCTGCCGTCGCCATTCAAATTCCAGCCGGGCGGAAAATCCGGCTTGCCGGTGAGCGACCTGCTGCCGAACCTCCGCGAGTGCGCCGACGAATTGTGCGTGCTCAAAGCGGTCTACGCGACCAACCCGAATCACTCCCCGGCCGCCAACTTCATGGCCAGCGGGCGGATCGACGCCACGCATCCGGGCATCGGGTCGTGGGTCTCCTACGGCCTCGGTTCCGTAAACGCCGACCTGCCCGGCTTCGTCTCACTCGGGGGCGGATTCGGCCAAGTCGGATTCGAACGGAGCGGTTACCTGCCGGGGCAGTTCCAAGCGACCCGCGTGGCCGCCGCCGAGACCGACCCGGAGAAGATGATTCGGCACTTGCGCAATCCGAACATCGTCCCCGACGATCAAAAGCGACAGCTCGATACGCTCCGAGCGTTCAACCGGTCGCACGCGGCGCTGAACGGGAACGACCCGCAATTGGAAGCCCGCGTCAAAGCGATGGAGACGGCGTTCCGGATGCAGACCGCCGCCGGGGAAGCGTTCGATACCCGCCGCGAGTCGAAAGAAGTACAAGAATCTTACGGCACCGGGGAGTTCGCCCGTGGCTGCTTGCTGGCCCGGCGATTGGTCGAGCGCGGGGTCCGGTTCGTCCAAGCTTCGCTCGGCGGTTGGGATCACCACGCCAACATCAACGCCGAATTGAAGAAGAAGTGCAAAGAGATCGACCGCCCGATCGCGGCCTTGCTGAAGGACCTCCGCCAGCGCGGGCTACTGGACGACACCTTGGTCGTGTGGGGCGGCGAGTTCGGCCGCACGCCCGTGTCGGAAAACGGCGACGGCCGCGACCACAACCACTACGGCTTCTCGATGTGGATGGCCGGCGGCGGGGTGAAGGGCGGCATGAGCCACGGGGCGACCGACGAGTTCGGCTTCAAAGCCGTGGACGGCCGGGTGAGCGTCCACGATTTGCATGCGACCGTCTTGCACCTGCTCGGCCTCGATCACGAGAAGCTGACATACCGGTACAGCGGTCGCGACTTCCGCCTGACGGACGTCCACGGCCGCGTCGTGAAAGAGATCTTGGCCTGATCCGACTTGTCGAAATGGACGCGCCGAAGCGCTACACTGTCTCGAATAACACGCTTCGACAGTGACCCCGAATGCCAACGTCGGTTTGGCGAAAGGAACCCATGGCGACGACATTATCCGGCAAAGTGGCGATCGTGACCGGTTCGGCCCGCGGCATCGGGGCGGCCATCGCCCGGCGGCTCGCCGCCGACGGGGCCAAGGTCGTCGTCAATTATTCGAAGAGCCAGAAGCCCGCGGACGAAGTCGTGGACGGGATCCAAAAGCTCGGCGGCGACGCGATCGCGGTGCAAGCCGATATGAGCGCGGTCGCCGACATCGCCAAACTTTTCGCCGACACGAAGCAGGCGTACGGCCGCCTCGACATCCTCGTCAACAACGCCGCGATCATGGAGCGCGCCGAGTTGGCCGACGTCACCGCCGAGTCGATCGATCGCCACTTCGGGCTGAACGTCCGCGGGTACTTGCTGTGCGCCCAAGCGGCCGCGGAAGCGATGCCCAAAGGCGGCTGCATCATCAACATCGCCAGCGCCATCTCGCGCATGGCCTACCCCGGTTCGGTGGTTTACTCGGCGACCAAAGGGGCCATCGACGTGATGACGCGCGTGCTCGCCGCGGAACTGGGGCCAAAGGGGATCCGCGTGAACGCTCTGGCACCGGGTTCGACGCGCACCGACATGAACGGCCCGGCGAGCGGCAAAACGAAAGCCGAGGAGAAGCAGGAGATCGAAATGACGGCCCTGCGGCGGTTGGGCGAAGTCGAAGATATCGCCGACGCGACGGCGTTCCTGTGCACCGCCGACGCGCGCTGGGTGACGGGAACTTGGCTCGACGTCTCGGGCGGAATCCGGCTGTGAGCGCCGCAGAACCGCGACTTGGCAGCCCACAAAAATACTGTACATAATATCAATAATTATTTGCACACTGCCACTTCGCAGCTTATACTTGTCCGCCATCGCACTCCGTTTTCTCCGGACGCGCCGATAATCCGGCCGAGCACCGCGGCCGGGTATTTCCGAAAATTCCCCGGAAAAGGCTTGGAAACCCGCCCGAATTCGCATATCTGTCGTGTGTAGCGCGTCGAACAGCCTGAAATTCCTAGCGTTCGTTCGCACGCGCCCCGGTTTCTCCTCGGAATTCAGGGCTACGGCCCATCGTGCCGCGCGGCCTCTCGCCGCGCGGCGGACACCGGTCGGTTTCACACCCCTTTTGGAGATGCATCATGGCGAAGGCCCCGGCGAAAGCCCCCGCGAAGAAGGCGATGACGAAATCGGGCATGATCACGGCCCTCTCGGAAACGACGGAACTGAGCAAGGCGGACGTGACCAAGATCGTCACCGCGCTCACCGACCTGATCGAATCCGAACTCAAGAAGGGGCCGAAGCAGTTCACGCTCCCGGGCATCGTCCGCTTCGGCGTCAAGTCGGTCAAAGCCGTCAAGGGCGGCGTGAAAAAGGTCATGCCCGCGACCGGCCTCGAGTACACGACCAAAGACAAACCGGCCTACAGCAAAGTCACCGTCCGCCCGGCCAAGTCTCTCAAGGACGCGCTCAAGTAAGTGACGATTTCCGAAGTCCGGTTTCGACTTCGGAAGTCCTCGGGAACTGGGCACCGAGCACGATTACCCCGACACTCCTTCGAAGGACTTCCGAAGTCGAACCTTCGGAAGTCGGGCTGGGGGGGGTGAAGTCATCGACATCGTCGT
>JAYTBD010000951.1:0-6330 GCA_043737155.1 Fimbriiglobus sp.
TGAAGATCCTGCTGGAAAATCTGCTGCGTTGCGAGAATGGCTTGGCCGTCAACAAAGCCGACATCATCGCTTTGGCCCAGTGGAATCCCAAGGCGGAACCGGATGTCGAAATCGCCTACACCCCGGCGCGGGTGCTCCTCCAAGACTTTACCGGGGTCCCGTGCGTCGTCGATCTCGCGGCGATGCGCGACGCGATGAAATCCCTCGGCGGCGATCCCGCTCGCATCAATCCCCTCGTGCCCTGCGAACTCGTCATCGACCACTCTGTGCAGGTCGATTCCGCCGGGACGCCCGGTTCATTCGCGGAGAATACCAAACTCGAATACGAACGGAATCAGGAGCGATACACCTTTCTGCGCTGGGGGCAGAACGCCTTCGAGAATTTTCAAGTCGTGCCGCCCGAGACGGGGATCGTCCACCAAGTCAACCTCGAATACTTGGCCCGCGTCGTCTTCGTGAACAAACACGGCCAAGCGTACCCGGATACGCTCGTCGGCACCGACAGCCATACGACGATGATCAACGGCCTCGGCGTGCTCGGTTGGGGCGTCGGCGGCATCGAAGCCGAAGCGGCGATGCTCGGCCAGCCCGTGAGCATGCTCATCCCGCAAGTCGTCGGGTTTAAGGTGCTCGGCAAGTTGAAGGAAGGCTCGACCGCGACCGACCTCGTGCTCACGGTCACGCAGATGCTCCGCAAGAAGGGGGTGGTCGGCAAGTTCGTCGAATTCTTCGGGCCGGGCTTGGCCGAACTGCCGCTCGCAGACCGGGCCACCATCGCCAACATGGCCCCCGAGTACGGGGCGACCTGCGGCATCTTCCCCGTCGACGCCGAGACGCTGCGCTACCTCCGACAAACCGGTCGCAAAGAGGAACAGATCGCAATCGTCGAAGCCTACTGCAAAGAACAAGGGATGTTCCACGACGCCACGACCCCGGCCGCGGAGTACACCGACACGCTCGAACTCGACTTGGCGACCGTGGTGCCGAGTCTCGCGGGGCCGACCCGACCGCAGGACCGCGTCGCACTGACGGACGTGAAGAAGAGCTTCTACGAAGCGCTGCCCAAGTTGAAGACCGCGCCGAAGCCAAAGCCGTCCCTGCCGATGGCCGGAGTTGCGGAGATTCCGGATGCCGTCGTCGCCAGCGACGGTCACCTCGTCGACGGATCGGTGGTCATCGCCGCGATCACCAGTTGCACGAACACCAGCAATCCGTCGGTGATGATCGCCGCGGGGATCCTCGCGAAGAAGGCCGTGGCGCGCGGGCTGCACAGCAAATCGTGGGTGAAAACGAGCCTCGCCCCCGGTTCCAAAATCGTCACCGATTACTTGACCGACGCCGAACTGATGCCGGAACTCGAGAAGCTCCGCTTCCACGTCGTAGGCTACGGCTGCACCACCTGCATCGGCAACAGCGGACCGCTGCCCGAGACCGTCACGAAGGAAATCGCGGCGGGCGGCTTGGTCGTCTCCGCGGTGCTCAGCGGCAACCGCAACTTCGAGGGCCGCGTCCACGGCGATGTGCGCGCGAATTACTTGGCGTCGCCGCCGCTGGTCGTGGCCTACGCACTCGCCGGCAAGATCGACATCGACTGGGACGCCGAGGCCGTGGGCAAGGACGCCGACGGGACGGAAGTGTTCCTCAAAGAGATTTGGCCGACGCAAGCCGAGGTGCAAGAGGTCTTGGAGAAGTCGATCAAGAAGGAGAGTTACGAGCGCATCTACGCCGGTGTCTTCGACGGTGACTCCAACTGGAAGTCGCTGCCGGTGCCGACGGGCAAGCTCTTCACCTGGGAATCGCAATCGACGTACATCGCCAATCCGCCGTACTTCGCGGGCATGGGCATCGAACCCGCGCCGGTCGCCGAGATCGGCGGGGCCCGCGTGCTCGCGCTCTTGGGCGACAGTATCACGACCGACCACATCAGCCCCGCCGGGAACATCAAGAAAGACTCCCCGGCCGGTGCGTACCTCATGGAGCACGGCGTCCAACCCGCCGACTTCAACCAGTACGGCGCCCGCCGCGGCCACCACGACGTGATGATGCGCGGCACCTTCGCCAACGTCCGCCTGAAGAACCACCTCGTCCCCGGCGTCGAAGGCGGCTACACCCGGTATCTGCCGACGAACGAGCAGATGAGCATCTTCGACGCGGCGATGAAGTACAAAGCCGACGGCACGCCCTTGATCGTGATCGGCGGCAAGGAATACGGTTCCGGGTCGAGCCGCGACTGGGCCGCGAAGGGGACGAACCTGCTCGGGGTCAAAGCGGTGATCGTCGAGAGTTACGAGCGTATCCACCGCAGTAATTTGGTCGGAATGGGCGTGCTCCCGTTGCAGTTCAAAGCCGGTGACACCGCGGCGTCACTGGGGCTGACCGGCGAAGAGTTCATCGGCATCGACGGGTTGCTCAACGGATTGGCGACCAACTTCACGGTCACCAAGGAACTCGCCGTCACGGCGACCCGGGCCGATGGGACTTCCCTGCTCTTCCAAGCGATCTGCCGCATCGACACGCCGCAGGAAGTGCTTTACTACCAGCACGGCGGCATCCTGCACTACGTCCTCCGACAGTTGCTGACGGGGAAATAACGTTCGCTTCACCGCGCAGGTTCGGTATGATCCGACGATTCTCACACGCGGGGTGGACGCGATGCTTTTGGCACACGGCATGGAATTATTCGGCCAAGCGGAGAATAAAATCGGAGCGGGCGGCAATGCCAACGCTCAACCCGGCCTCGGCGGCCAGGAGTGGCTCGTCATTTTCTGCTTCTATGGTGTGGCCATCGCCGTGGGGATCGTCATCCAGTGCTTCTTCCTGAACACGCTCTCGAAGTGCTTCAAGGAAATCGCGCCGCGCAATCGCACCATGGAGCCGGGCCAAGTTTGGCTCAGCCTCATCCCGCTTTTCGGCACCGTCTGGATCTTCATCGTCGTGCTCAAACTCGCGGATTCGCTCGAGAAGGAATACCGCTCTCGCGGGCTGTCCGGCGATGGCGACTTCGGCAAGAAGAACGGCCTTATCTACCTCATCTTGAGCATCATCGGCTGCTGCATCGGCCTGATCTTCTGGATCATGTACTGGATGCAAATCGCGGGCTACACCAAACAACTGCGCGAGGCCGGCGGATCGCGCGGCCGGGGCCGCGGCGGCGAATCGGAAGACGAGTACCGCGATCGTCGCGGCAAACAGACCGGCGATGATGAAGAATCCGAGCGCGAGCGCCGTCGTCGCGATGATGAAGACGATGACCGCACCCGCGATTGATTTCTATTGTCCTATGGTGCCGCATGGCCGAACAGAATCGCCGGATGTTTCTCAACTCGGCCGCGGCGTTCGCGGCCGGGGCAGCGTACGCGATCGAACCGTTCGACCGCAAAAAGGCCGAGCTCAAGCTCGGCCTCGCCGCGATCAGCTACCACAAGGAGCTCGACCTCGCCAAGCCGACGATGACGCTCTTCGATTTCATCGACCTCGCGGCGGAGTTTCCCATCGAGGCCGTGGAACTCACTTCGTACTACTGGGCCGAGACGACCGCCGAATATGCCAAGAAATTGTTGACCCGCGCGAAGAAACGGAAGCTGTCCATCTCGGGGGTGCCCGTCCGCAACGAGTTCACCCTGATCGACGATGCCAAGCGAAAAGTCGAGATCGCCCACGTCAAGAAATGGATCGAACTCGCCGCGATCGTCGAAGCGAAGACGGTGCGAATCTTCGCCGGGAAGGTCGGCAAGGGGGATACCGTCGAAGCGGCCGAGACGCGCGTCATCGACGCCATCGGTGAGTGCTGTGAGGTCGCCGAAAAAGCCGGGGTGATGGTCGCCCTCGAAAACCACGGCGGGCTGACGGAAACACCCTCCGAGATGATCGCCATCGCCAACGCGGTGAAGTCCAAAGCCTTCGGACTGAACGTCGATACCGGCAACTTCAAAACGAAAGACCCGTACGCGGACATCGCCGAGATCGTCCCGTACAGCGTCGTGTGCCAGGTGAAGTCGGAGTCCTTTCCGAAGGGCAAACCGGCGGAAGAAGCGGATTTCAAAAGGATCGTGGAGATCCTGCGCGACGGGAAATTCCAAGGGCACGTCGTGTTGGAATACGAGGCGAAAGCGGACCCGAAGACCGCCGTGCCGCGGTGCTTGAAGGAATTGAGGAAGTTGTTGGACTAATGTCGAAATCCGAAAATCGAAATCCGAAACAAATACGAATCAAGGCGTGATACGGCTCAAACGAAAAAGACGTTTACTCGTTTCTCATTTCGAGCTTTCCGAGTTGTTTCGGATTTCGATCTTCGGATTTCAGATTTATGTCGAGTGCAACCCCAGCGTCCCCAAGATCAATTCCTTCACCGCCGTCATCGGCACGCGTTCGCCGCCCGGCTTCGGCCCGTGCCCGATCAAAATAGCCGCGTCTTGCGGGTCGGCGGCGATCAACCCGTGGCTCCCCTTCACGATGCCCGCATCGAGCGGCGTCAAATCGAAGATGGTGCGGAACCCGAGCTTCTTCTGGAGCAATCGAGTTGCCGCGTGCAATTTGGGGATGCTGAACTTCGGATCGAAGAAGAGTTCGCACGGGTCGAATCCGGGCTTGTTGTGGATGGCCACGGCCCGCGCGTAATCGGGCGCGAGCGCGTCGTCGAGCCAGAACGGATAAGCGAACCACGCCTTCGGTTGCGCCAGCGCCACGATCTCCCCGGAGCGTTCGTGATCGAGTTCGTATTCGGCGCGTTCCGCGCCAACGAGGACCTCCGCCACGCCGGGTAGTCCGTGCAGTAGCTCCTTGACGCGCGGCAAGTCGTCCGGCTTCCGCACGTAGATATGGGCGAGTTGGTGGTCGACGACCGCGAAGGCCCGGCTCTCGAAGGTGTCGAGCTGTTCGCCGAACGGCCCTCGGCGCACGCTCAGCAAACCCGCCGTGCGGAGCAGCCGGTTCAAGTACACGGGCGTGTCCACATCGCGGTGGCCGTACTCGCTCACGATCCAGACCTCGGCGCCGATTTTCTTCGCCTCGTCCAGCAACGGAGCGGCCGCGGTGTCGAGTTCCTTCACGAGCTTGGGCATGTCGCAACCGGACGGCCCGCGCCGCTGGGGCTCGTAGTCCAGGTGCGGCAAATACACGAGCGTGAGATCGGGACGGTGCCGCTTCAAGGTCTCGGCGGCGCAATCGGCGATCCATTTCGTCGAAGCGAGGCCCGCCATCGGTCCCCAGAACGCCGGGAAGGGAAAATTCCCGAGCTTCGCTTTCAGCCCTTCGGCGAACTCCGCGGGAGTGCCGGCAACATCGAACGCTTTGTTCCCGTCGACACCGTACCACGGCTTCGGCGTGATGCTGAAGTCGACCTCGGCCCCTTGGTTGAACCACCAGAAAAGTTTGGCGGAAGTGAACGGTGCCCCGCGTTGGAGGGCGCGGTGTTTGGCCGTAGCGTAGAACGGCTCCGCTCGGATGAGCCGGTTGCTCTGCTGCCAGAAGCGGACTTCATTGGTATCTCGGAAGAGCCAACCGTTGGCGACGATCCCGTGACGGTTCACCGGTTGGCCCGTGAGCAAAGTCGCCTGCGCGGAGCAGGTGACGGCGGGGAGTACCTCCGCCATCGGCGCGGACCAGCCGGCGTTTGCAATCGCTTGCATGCGCGGGGCGTGCTTCAGCAAGCGCGGGGTCAATCCAACGGCGTTGATGAGGACGACAGGTGGCATCAGCGCCGCCGCGCGAGGGTGAATTTGCCGGTGTCTTTCAACGCGGAGTAATCGGCGACCAACCCTTCCGCGGTGAGTATACCCGTCGTGCGGAAGCTGCCTCCGAAGAGGGGGAGCTTCTTTTCGGCCCCGAGAATCGGCCCGTCCGCCGTGGTGCCGACGACATCCAATTGCGTGCGGTAGGCGAAGGGGAAGACGACCGCGAACCGTCCGACGACGCGCATGTCGTACCCGGTCGCGGTCGGTGTGAGCTTAGCGCGCAGGGGTCCGCCGTGGCCGGACTTATCGCTCCGCCACTCGCCGACGAGTTTGAGAGGGGGTTGTGCGGGAGAGTAGCCCGCGAAGCAAAGGAAGACGGTGCTCGCAATGCGGAACATGATGAACTCTATAATAATTGATGCTTATCTTAAGATGTAGGTTTCTCGACGGGGATCAGCCAGTTCTCCGGCCCGACGACCAATCTCGAACGATGACTGTCATCCGGTGTCAATGGTCGATTATTACGCCGCACCGATCACTTCGGCTTGCAGTAACTTAGGGCCATGAGCACGTAGCCCGTTACTAAGTTGGGATCGCCTTCCATCCAACGGTCGGTGGGATTCGACCAAGTGCCATCCTTCGCTTGCTTTTTCTCGAT
>JAYTBD010000952.1:0-6326 GCA_043737155.1 Fimbriiglobus sp.
GGGACGCCGGCGATATTACTCCGGCAGCCGACCGACACGCGGAAAGGGCAGATGTGGCGGGACATCGGCTTGGACGCGTGGATTTTCGAGATCGACGACAGCACCGGAAAAGGCATCGCCGAGCGATTGCTCGAGATCGGCAAGGATCTGCCGGCCGCCCGCAAGTCCGCGGACAAAGCGCGAAAGTTCGCCCACGAGCGGATGGCGGCAATGGTCGCCGAGATCGGCTGAACTCGCTCGCCGGATCAGATCCGGGGTATGCCAACAATGCTTGGAGGTTTTCGTAGTGGACCGACTTGCGATAAAATGTCACCATCGCAAACGCGCGAAAATGTAGGGGCACCCCTTGTGGGTGCCCTGGAAAGGGATGCGGGGCCGGCTCCGTTTCGGCAAATGGACTCGGGCATATCGTTCGCGGGCACCCACAAGGGGTGCCCCTACGGTTGAAGGATTGTGTGACAATTTGCAGCGGTTGCTCCAGTAGGTCACGCTCTGCGTGACGTGCTTCCCGCGATCGGCAAAGCTGTGTTCCTTCCCGGCGTCATGCTGAGCATGACCTACGAAACCAAACCGAATCATAGGAACTCCTACGACAGGGCAGGTAGGCTTTCTAAGTTCTGTAGCCCACTCGGCCCCCGTCGGCCCCGAGCTTGATGGTTCGGCGGCACACGCAGTAGCGTCGCCACGGGACGCGGTCATCCGCGGAACCCCTCCTTCGGCGGTTTTGATCCCACATACCTCTCCGGGTGTTCCATGAACCGATCCGCAATGCTCCTCATCGCCCTCGCCCTTTCCCCGTTTCATTCCCGGGCGAACGCCGCCGACCCGCCGAACATTTTAATCGTCCTTTCCGACGACCATTCCTGGTCCCACGTCGGCTGTTACGGCAACCCGGATATCAAGACGCCGAACCTCGACGCCTTCGCCAAAGAGGGCATGCGGTTCGACCGCTATTACGTCGGCACGCCCCAGTGCGTGCCCAGCCGGGCGACCATGCTCACCGGCCGCGGGGCCATCGACATTCAGATGACGCGGTTCTCGGCCGCGCTCCCGCGCGACATCCCGATCTACCCGGAACACCTGCGGAAGGCCGGATACTTCGCCGGAGTCGCCGGTCGGAACTTCCACCTCGACGGCTCCGCCCAGCCGGCCGAAACCAAGGCGGTGTTCGATCGCGACAAGCTCCGGACGTTCCCGGACCGGCTCGACTACGTCAAGACCGCCGGCAACCGCGCCGGGATCCTGGAGCAGTACGGCGAGTTCCTCGACAAGGCCAAGGACAAGCCCTTCTTCCTCCAACTCTGTTTCAGCGACCCGCACCGCCCCCTCGAGAAAAACGCGATCGCCGTGCCGCACGACCCGGCGAAGCTGGCCCTGCCCAAACACTACCCGGACACGAAATTGGTCCGCGAAGACTTCGCCCGCTACTACGACGAAATCGCCCGGTTCGACGGCGACTTCGGCGCGGTGATCGCCGAGTTGAAGCGGCGCGGACTGGACAAGAACACGATCGTCCTGTTCGCCGGCGACAACGGCGCGTCGCAGTTCCGCGGCAAGGGGACGCTCTACGAGTTCGGGATCCACTGCCCGCTTTTGGTCCGCTGGCCCGCGCGGGTGGAGCCGGGCACGACGACGCAATTGATCTCCGGCGAGGACTTCGCCCCGACCCTGCTGGCGGCGGCGGGGGTGCCGGTGCCGAAAGAGATCACCGGCAAGAGTTTCCTACCGCTGCTGACCGGCAAACCCCACGACGGGCGGAAGTTCGTCTTCGCCCAGCGCGGCGCGCACGGCTCGGGGCTTCCGCAGAACGCGAGTTTCTTCGATCTCGGCCGGGTCGTCGTTTCGCCGTCGCACAAGCTGGTGTACAACGCGCTGTGGCAGATCCCGTACAACCCCGTCGATTTCGGCGGCGACGAGATGTGGAAAGAACTCAAGGGATTGAACGCGGCCGCCAAGCTGACGCCGGAGATGGCCCGGCTGTACTTCAGCCCGACGCGGCCGATGTTCGAGCTGTTCGATTTGGGGAAAGATCCATCCGAGTTGGTCAACCTCATCGGCAAGCCGGAGGCGGCGGCCGCCGAGAAGGAACTCAAAGCCGCCCTGCAGGACTGGATGATCGGCCAGCGCGACTTCGTGCCTCTGCCCGTGCCACCGGACCAAAAGAAGAAGGGCAAAGAGAAGTAAGGCACCTCGGGATCGTTGCTCACCGAGGCCGACCGCTACCGCCCCGAGCATGCGACGGAGTCGAAGTTCTGCCCGCCGCCGAACGACTCCTAGACCGCCCGACCGCTACTTGTCCTTCTTCTCCCGTTTCCCCTCGATGTCAAACTCCTGCTTCTTGCCCCCGAATTCCGACGCGCCTTTCCCCTTGAGCTTGTCCCCGGTGATCGCGAGCTTGTACTCGATCGGGATCTTGTTGTCCATGAACTCACGCACGGCGGAGAAGGTCAGATCTCCTTCCTTCAACTTCACGTTCTCGAGTTTCGCCTCCTTCTGGTCCGGCCAGCTCATCGTCCCGGCGAGCTTGTCCCCGTCCTTCGTGATCGTCAGTGTGGTCGTCCGCTTCTGGCCGCCGATCTCGTAATCGCACTTCCACGTCCCGACCGGGTCCGCCTTCTCGCCCCGCGCGCCCGCGAGCCCGCAGAGCCCGAGTACCAACGCCGCCGAGAGAATCGATTTCATGTTTACCTCCGAGGAGTTACGGGTGTGGAGCCGTCCGATGCGGATCACCTCTGGCCGCCGACTGCGATTCTAAAGATGCCGCGACCACCGGTCATGATAGAAACGTCGCTCGCGCCACCGGCTGCCACTACTTCTTCCATTTGTCCGCGTGCGCTCCGTTGGGCACCCACTGCCACGGGTTCTTGGCGAACACTTCGTCGACGAGCTTGGACAGATCGGGGTCGTATTTCTTCAGTTGCTCGCGGGTGCGCACCCCGTTGTGGATGCCGTCCACCCTTTCCGCCGGCATATTCGCGTCGAAGAACGATTGGACGCCCTCGGCCCAGTATTCCTTGAAGTCGGTCGCGGCGTACGTTTTCTTCCACAGCCCCTTCTTGATCGCCGCGTCGAATAGCTTCTCGAGCCGGTTGTCGAACTCCGGATCGAGGATCTTCATGCCGACTTCGTGGATCGTGTGGGCGAACTCGTGGATCAGGATGTTCTCGCCGTTGTAGCGGTCGTCCTTGTAGCCGAGGAGGTTTTCCTCGGCGCAACTCGTCGGGACGCCGCCCACGCCGCGGGCCCTTTTGTCCCAGAAATCCTTGGGCATAAGGTTGCTGTGCTCGGGGATGTCGGTGGTCACCTCGTCCTTGCTCATCACGGAAATGCGCGCGTTGCCTTTGACCAGCGCCTTGCGGAGATCCGGGCGCTTGGTCAGCATGTTCCCGACCACTTCGACCACTTGGACCAGCGCCTTGTCCGGCACGCGTTTGGAACTCACGACGGGGATGTTTTCCGCATCGGCGTACTTCTCGTAGAAGGGGGCGAGCTTTAAGTTTTTGGGTAACTTGCCGACGGTGATTTTGGACGGGGGCTTCTGGGCGCGGATCTGCCCCGACTCCGCCGCGAGGGAGAAGACCAATGCCAGAAGCAGCCGGACGGAGTTGGTGCAAGGATTCATGGGCTTGCGATCCTCGATCGATGGGTTATTCGTGTTCCGTTTGGCATCGCGGAACGGGTGGAGCCCCTCGCGGTCGAACGCAATGATAACATCGCCGGGCCGACGCGGACTATTCGGGTTGGATTCGCATCCGCACAATGCTCCCGATGTTGATGAGACTACAGCCACGTGCCCCAGTAGTCCCTTGCACGCCGACATTTCTCCGCACTGCGAAAGCTGCAATTGGACGATGAACTTTGTTCAGTGTGGAAAATTCGGACCGCGAAATGGAGTTCTCTTGGTCGCTTTTTCTGGCCTTCATCGGCCCAGCAGAGGGTCAGCGTGTCCTCGTCCAGCTTATAAATCCCCAGCGTCTTTCGGCCTTTCTTGAACGTGGGGATGGTGCTGCTCACCCCGACGAAGTCGATCTCCTTCGGCGTCTGCGACCCGTCCACCGTGAACGCCATGGCGACTTTGTCGTCCGGGTCCGTCCCGGCGAATTGAATGACGACGCGGTCCTTCTGAAAATAGAGGTTGAAGTCGTTCTGATCCGGTTTGCCGATCTCGCGCTTCTCCGTGCCGAATTGAATCATTTCGTGATCGCCCTGGGGCCGCTCCGCATCGGTTTTCGGTTTCTTGTCCTTCGGCTCCGCCGCGGGCGGGGACACGTCCACTTCCAGACCCCTCTTCAAGTCGCTGAAGTCGCCCCACCAACCGGGCGAGGTGCGGTCGCCGGTGACGACCACCTTGACACTATGAGTTTTCGGGATGACCAGGACGACCGCTGGATAGGTGACTTTGGGGTCTGCGATCCCCTTCGGGACAGTGGTCTTCACCGTGATCGTCATCCCTTTCGGGGTGCCGGTCACGGAAGCCACGGAGATGCTGTAGCCGGTCGAGTTCTTGGCCCCCCAGCAGACGGCGACGACCTGCTTCGACTTGAAGTCCACTTTCTCGGCCACCGGCTTCGGGGAGCGGAACTCCGCGAAGGATTCGGTGAATAGCTTCGCGTATGCGGCCTCGTCGGTCAGAACCACGACCGCCGGTTCCTTGACCCGCGCCGAGTACCAGTCCTTCAAGACCGAGTGCGGCACCTCGTCCTCCGCACGCGGCGATCGGTCGAGTTTGAATTGGCCCACTTTCAGATCGGGGCGGAGCTTGCGCAGCGCGGCGAGTCCTCCGGCCGTCACCCTCTTCGCACCTTCGAGGTTGATCTTCCGCAAACTGGCAAACCCCGCCAGCACCTTCAGCCCTTCGTCCGTCACCGCGGTCTCGCCGAGGTCTAGGCACCGCAAGTTCTTCAGCGGGGCCAAGTGCTTCAGCCCTTCGTCCGTCACCCCGGTACGGCCCAGGAACAAGTCCCCCAAGTCGGCGAGCTTGGCGACCTCCTTCAACTGCTCGTCCGTCACGTTGCTGTACGCCAGCAGCAGGCTCTCCAGTTTTTTGAACGAGGCCAGCTTCTCGAGGTCCGCGTCGCGCACCTTATCGGCGTTGGTGACGACCCGGACGACGTCGGGCTTCCACACCTCGACTTCAATGACCGGTTTTTCGACCCTTACCCCCAACTCTCTCAAAGTGGAATACGCCATCTCCCGGACGCGGTAGGACCGCACCTCGATCCCCCGGTTGTCCTCGGCGCTCCGGCTGCAGCTCCAGCTGGGATCGGCGAGGAGCGCTTTCGCCCGCGCGACGTTCCCGTCCGATTTGAAGTACCGCAGGAGCAGAGCCCCCTCCCAGCGCAGTTCGGGATCCTTGGTGCGGAGGTACTCGTGGGCCAATTTCTCCAGCCGGTCGTCGATGGGCACCGCCACCCGGATATACCCGCCCGACTCGTAGATTTTCTCCCACTTCGTCCCGGCGACCGTCGCGCGGTCCGGCACCCGCAGCTTGTACGTCTCGATGCGCGTGACCCCCGGCATGCGGCGGACCGTTTCCTTCGCCGCCCGGATCACGTCATCCGGCTTGCGCAGCAGCGTCAGGTCCGAGGTCATGACGGCCAACCCTTTGTCCGTCAGGTCGATCACGTCCATTTCCGCCGGGGGATCGCTCAGCACCACGAGGAGCCGCGTCGAGCGTTCCATCCATCCCGCGAGAACCGCTGCGGGATGGCGGAGCCGGACGCGCACGCGGTCGCTGTGAGAACTCTTCAAGGTCTCCTCGACGAGCATCGTGGCCTGCACTCCCCCCTTTTTGTCCGACTCCTCCTTCGCATGCACTTCCACGATCGTCCCGATGACGACCATCGAGGAATTGGCGACGGCGCACTCGATGCTCTCGACCCCGCCGACCAAAGGTTGGGCCTGCGCTACCACCGCGACGGACAGCGAAACCCAGACGGTGGCGAGCGACTTGGACCAGAAAGGCTTCATTGCTGACTCCGGGTGGAAAAGAGTCGCTCCAACGCCCGACTCGCTATTTCTCCGGCATGTCGGCCGGGGGGATTACCCTGCATATTCGCCGGATCATGTGGCGCGACAAGCGAAATGCCGGTGTCCACCGTGAATTCATCCAGCTCATGACATTCGTTTTTAGCGTCCACACTGGGGGTGTAGCACCGTTGGACGAACGAATCACGCCCGGACGAAAGTTTCGGGCCGGGCGATTTGAAGCTTGTGTGAAAGCGCGCCGAATTCCTGCCCGCGCCGGAAGTGCGCTCTACTTTGTTAACGTCGGGCCGAAGGGCGACCTGATCCCCGACACCATTACGCCTGCCGTTTCCGCGCGA
>JAYTBD010000953.1:0-6323 GCA_043737155.1 Fimbriiglobus sp.
ATGCCGATGTGAACCGTGACCGGGATCCCGAGCCGGTACGCCGCCGCGAGGACGCTGATCTCTTTATGGGGGAAATGGCCCTCGTGGATCGCCTTGCCGATCGCTTCGCCCAAACCCAAACCGTCGGGGACGTTGATGGCGTCGTTCATCGCCCCGGTCTCGTGCCAGAGGCCGAACTCGCCGGTGCGGACGTACTTCGCCACGCTCTCGGTGCTGGCGCCGACGAGCGCGAATTCCCAATCGTGGATCGGCCCGGCGCCGTTCATGGCGATGAGGGAAACGAGTCCGCGCTCCATCAGATCGATGAGGTGGCGCTGCGTCCCGGCGCGCAGGACGTGGCCGCCCATCATGAGGATGCGTGCGGCGCCAACTTCCTTGCCCGCGATCAACCGCTGCGCCAGAATCGGGATCGACGGATGCTCGAAGTCGGCGGGGGCATCGAGCGCCAACAGGCAATCGAGCGTGAGGTCGTGGCGACGCTCGGCGAGCGGCTTCACGATCAGGCGACTGCGGTCGAATTGCGGGTGCTGCACGGCGTCACATCTCCACTTCGCGGCCCAAGCCCTTCAGCCGTGCCTGCTCGACGACCTTCACCCCGGTGGCGATGTCCTGAACGCCCAGCCCCAACGACTTGAACACCGTGATGTCATCGGGCGATTGACGACCGGGGTAGCGGTTCACGAGGACTTGGGAGAACTCTTTGATGTCCGGCCACGCGAGGACGTGCTCGCTCAGCGCCGCGACGAAATCGCCCGCTTCCAGACGACCCTGCTCCTTGCTGTCGACCGCGACCAGTTTCGCCCGGCGGAAGACTTCCACATCGGCCTCGGCACTCGTCAGGAAGTTCGACCCCATCAAGTTCACATGCGCGCCGGGGGCGAGCCATTCGCCCTTCAACACCGGTTCCCGGGAGCTGGTCGCGGTGATGACGATGTCGCGCCCCTCGACCGCTTCGCGCGCCGAGGCCACCGGTTCCACGGCGACCCCGCAGACGGCGCTCATCTCGGCGGCGAAGGCGGCGCGTTTGGATTCGTCGCGGCCGAAGACTTTGGCGCCGGTGATCGCGCGCACCTTGCACACGGCTTCGAGTTGGGTGCGCGCTTGGCGACCGGTGCCGATCAGGCCGACGGTCGATGCGTCGGAGCGGGCGAGCTTCTTGGTGGCGACGCCGGTCGCGGCGCCGGTGCGGACTCGGCCGAGGTGATCGGCGTCGAGGACCGCCGTGAGCCCGCCGGCTTTGGGATCGAACAGATAGACTTTGAATTGCGGGTCGAAGCGACCTGTGGTGTAGGCCTTGAAACCGAGGGCGCCCAGGGTCTTGGCGGCCGCGGGGAGGACGTGAAGCATGACCGTGTCGGTCTGGCAGCGTTGGCGCGGGACGTTCACGGCTTCGTCGAGGGCGATCTTGCGGAAGGCGGCTTCCACGGCCGCGAGAGCGAGATCCATAGTGAGGACCGCGCGGACGTCGTCTTCGGTGAGGATGAGCACGGGCATGGGCGTCACCAATGCGGAGTGCGGAGTGCGGAATGCGGAGTACCGAAATCATATTCGATTTCGCACTCCGCATTCCGCATTTCTGCCGAGCTCAGCGATCTTGGCGCATCGGCCGCAGCTTGGCCATGTCGAAGGCTTCGCCGGTCATATCTTTCCACTTCTTGCGCTGTTCGTCGGTGAGTACCTTTTCGATCTTCTCTTGGGTTTCGTTGCGGAGGCTCGCCATCTTCTTTTGGGCTTCCTCGTTGAAGCCGCCGGTGAACATCTCGCGCATTTCCTTCTGCATGTCGGTGTTGATCGCTTTGATCTTCTCGGTTTGTTCGTCGGTGACGGCCAGTTCCTTGACGATCTTGGCGCTGGTGAAGGCGTTCGCGCCCATCATTTGCTTCTCGAGTTGGCCGATGCGCTTGTGCTGTTCGGGGTCGAGGGCGGTCTTCATGAAGGCGACGCGCTCTTTCATCAGTTTCAGTTGGACTTCCATGCGGGCGATCTGTTCGTCTTCATCGCCGCCGAATTGGGCGAACGCCTTCATCGCTTCGGACTGCTTCGTCGAGAATTCTTTGAGCTTCTCGACTTGCTCGTCGGTGACCTTCAACTCTTCTTGGAGGGGTTTACTGGTGACGACCATAGACCTGAGGTTTTGACCCGCCCCCATGCCCATGCCGCCGCCGCCGCCGGGGAATCCGCCGCCGCCCGGGCGTTGGGCTTGGGCCGAGCCGATGGCCGCGACGAAAAGGCCGGCCGTGAGAATCCAAGTACGCATGATCGAAACTCCGGAAAGGAAGAGACATGTTGGGTAGAGCGAACTACACCGAGAATCATCTTGAAGGAACATGGAGGGCGAACGCAAGTGCTTTTTTGTGCGGGGCACACCGGTCGATTTTCACACTCACCGTAACTGGTGTCGGCGTAGTCTTGCTGATATCCAAAGGGTGATCGCTGTGTACTGTCTCGTATCAAACGATTTCGGTCGGGACAGTTGTCAGCGATCAGATATCAGCAATCAGCCATGAAGACGGGTTCCACTCCGCCTTCCGCACGTCTTCAATTGGCCATCCGCATGGGGCGGGCGGTGAACTTGCCGGTGTCGACCTTGGTCCCGATCATCTCGGTCCATTGCTTCTGTTGTTCGGCGGTCAAGGCCTTGACCGATTTCTCCATGGCGGCGTCGGCGAGCGGCTTGGACTTCTTGGTGAATTCGGCCATCTTCTCGGGATCCGGGCGAGCGCCTCCGCCCCCGCCGCCGAGGGTGACGCCGAGTTCCTTGGCCAAGTCGGAGCGTTCCTTGGTGTAGGCGTCGGCGATATCTTTGAGAACCTTCTTCTCGTCGTCGGTGATCGTCAGCGCTTTGACCACATCGGCGTTGGCGAACGCCCGCGCGCCCATCGCTTGGATTTCGATCTGCTTGAAGCGCTTCTTCTGATCCGCGGTCAGCACGGTGTCGGTGGTCTTCTTGACTTCTTCGGCGAGGGTCGTCATTTCCTTCGTCAGTTCTTGCACCTTCTCGCGGTCGGGTTGGCCGCCGCCGCGCAGATCGGCCATTTTCTTCATCAGCTCGGTTTGCTTCGCGGTCACGTCCTTGAGCTTGCTCTTCTGATCGTCGGTGACTTTGAGTTCTTCCTGCAGATCCTGGTTCGTCAGCACGGCGCCGATTTGCAGGCCGCCGGCTTGGCGACCGCCGCCGCCTTGTTGGGGCCGTTGGGCTTGGACCGAACCGGCGACGAGCACCGCCAAGGCGGCCGTCAACATCCATCGGGCGATCGAATTCATGCGTGGTACTCCGGGCGGTTGGGGCGAACCGCCGACATCGGCGCCGGAGCCAACACATGTGGCCCTTCTCGCCGGACAAATACTACTCACGAATGTGCGCCGCGGGGGGTGAGAAGGGGATGAGAAGTACAGAGTCGAGAATGCAGAATGCAGAATGCAGAATAGAAGACGGAAAAACCTATCTTCCACTCTGCACTCTGCACTCTCGACTCTGCACTTCTCACTTGGCTCCCGGCACGGGCAACTTCCCGCCGGGTGCTGGCGCTTTCGGCATCTCGGCTTTTTGGACGCGCCAACCCTCGGGGGGTTTCTGCGCTTCGAAATGCTTCTTCTCGATGCCTTCGGGATTCACCTTCGGATCGGGGAAGTCCCACGATTCCGTCTGCTGGCCGTTGGCTTTCCGCAGGATCACCATGCGCGGGATGTACGCCCGGCCTTTGACGTCCGCATCGCAAAGAACGAGCGTCATCGTTTCGAACTCGGCCTTGTCCTCGGCCGTTTTCGGCTTGGCTTCGATATACACATACGGCTTCTCGGCTTTCAACAGCTTCAAATCGAAGCGCTTCATCGCGGCGTCGGCGGTCATCCCGCTCATCAAATCGAGCAGCAAATTATTGCCCGCCCCGCCGGTGCCGAGGTTGATTATCGTGACGACCTTGGCGCCGCCGTCGTATTCGTACAGCATGGTGCCGTTGCAGATGTACGCCATGAAATCGGCCGGGTTCGGCTTCTCGTCCTTGGTCACGGCCTTGGCGATGTTGAGGCGCGCATAGCCCCCCTTCATGCACCAGATCTCGCCGGTGAAATTGGTTTCCCGTTTGGTGATCAGATCCTTCTTCACCAGCGTCGCCACGACGGCGAACTTGTCCACGGCTTTCATCGCCGCTTCCCAACCGGCGAGGTGGCCGATCAGTTTCGCATCGGGCGCGGCCGGCGCCGGCAGCAGGGGCAACGGTTGCGACGGCGGCTGGGCGAAGACCGGAGCCGCGAGGAACAGGGACGCCAGCGTGAATCCGAACCGAACCATGGGAGAACCTCCGGTTGCCCGAATGCGAGCGGGGCGCTTATAGCCCGACCGCCGGAATGGCGAAAGCCCGGATTGGACGGGGGGTATGCCTCTGAATTTTGGCATCGAGCCATCTTCCTCGCTGATCGCTGATTGCTGACGGCTGTTCCATTCGAGACCTTGGGAAACGAAACAGCTTTCGGCGATCAGCGATGAGTGATCAGCAAAACCTTGCCTGTTTCAGCTATGGAGAGTGCCAAAATCCAGAGGTACACCCTTGGACCGGTCGCCGACTTCCGAAGTCGAAACCGGACTTCCGAAGTCACACGCGGGTTCCCCAACACAACTGACCTCGTTTTAAATCCCGTCGCGAACCATAATCCCGGCGGCGTGTCCCAGATGGGTCCATCAACCACCAAGGCGGTCCCATGATTTTCGCGGAAACTTCGAACGGGGAATGGCTCGGCATCGGCGGCATCGGCCTCGCCGCCGTCGGCGCGTTCTTCGGCGTCGTCGCCAGCATGTGGACGAAAGCCAAGGAAGTCGTCTGGCGCTTCGTCAGCCTCGTCATCCGCCGGGTCGAAGTCCCGACGCAAGCGGCGCACGACGCCCTCACGGCGTATCTGGTTTCCAAATACCAGCGCAGCCGGAACTACGACCGCATGTACGGCGCGGCGTGGGAATTCCAGCGCGACGGCCGGTACGGCCTCATCCCGTATGAGGTCTTCGGCAATCGCACGCTCATTTTCTGGAACCGCATCTTCCCGATCCTGTTCGCGAACCAGCAGGAAAAGAAAGCCCCGAAGACGGGCGAGCAGGCCAACAACAACGCCACCAAGATCTACAGCTCGCTGCTCTTCATCCGCGGTACTTGCGACGTTGAGAAAATCCTGCGCGAAGCCTGCGATCAGCGCAACGCGATCTCGTGGGCCAACGAAGTCGAAGAGCAGAACGCGAAGACGCGCTTCGTGATCCACCACGTGCCCAAGCGCACCGATGACGACGACGATTTCGACTCGGGCGGCAACGGCCTCGCGTGGTACCAGCAGGGCACCTACCGGCTCATCGCGCACAAGCCGGACGAACTCGGCAAGCGGCCCACCAACAACGGTCGGGCGCTCGACAATCTGATCTTCCCGCAGCGGGTGAAGGACCTCATCAAGGAGATCGAACTCTGGCGCAAGAGCCGGGATTGGTACCGCGACAAAGGCATCCCGTGGAAGCGCGGTTGGATGCTCTACGGCCCGCCCGGCACCGGCAAGACGGCCCTCGCCCGCGCCTTCGCCGAAGACATGAACATGCCGATCTACGTGTACAACCTCGCGGAACTGGGCAACCACGAATTCATGAAGGCGTGGAGCGAGATGCAGATGAACGTGCCCTGCATCGCGCTCATCGAGGACATCGACAACGTCTTCCACGGCCGGGAGAATGTGGCCCGCAAGAACTCCGGGATGTTCGGCGTCATGATGCAGCCCGCGAAGAAAAATGACGACGGCGACGACGACAAGAACCGCGGCCTCATGACCCCGCCGCTGACCTTCGACTGCCTGCTGAACTGCCTGGATGGCGTCGAACGCTCGGACGGAATCTTCACCGTCGTGACCACCAACGACATCACCAAGATCGACCCGGCCCTCGGCCGGCCGCGCAAGCTGCCCAACGGGGAAGTCGAGTTCATCAGTACCCGGCCCGGCCGCGTGGACAAAGCGGTGGAACTCGGCCACATGGAGAACCCCGACAAGAAGAAGATGGCCCGCCGCATCCTCGGCTGCTACGAGAAGCAGTACGTCGAGATGCTCTACTTCGTGGACGAGTACCCCGATCTGGCGGAGACCCCGGCGCAGTTCCAAGAGCGCTGCGCCCAGATCGCGCTCAAGTGTTTCTGGGCCGAGCAGTTCGTGGAAGAAACCAGCCGGCCTACGGTGCGCGAGGTGGCCGAGGAGTTGTTGAACCCGACGCTGGTGGGGTAGGGGCACCCTTTGTGGGTGCCCGATTCCTGGTGGGGTAGGGGCACCCCTTGTGGGTGCCCGTTTCCGAAATCAGTGGGCAC
>JAYTBD010000954.1:0-2539 GCA_043737155.1 Fimbriiglobus sp.
AGACCGGCCGAGTGCGCCAGTACGTTCTGGTGCTGGCCTTGACCCTGATCGGCATCCTCGGGATGCTGAGCGCATTCGGGCGGTGACGTATCATTGTTAGCCCGACGCGCCAGCGAGGGTCCGAACTCCATTGTTGGCGCGCCGTGCTGGTGACAGTCAAGAAACGATTGCCACGCCGCGAGGCCTCTTCAGCCCGAATGGGCTGGGAGATCTCAGTCCAGGGCAACGCCCTGGGTCCGCAAAGGCGTGACCCTCGACTCTGAAGAGGTCGGAGAGGCGAGGCTGTCCGACCCCTTCAGGGTCGTGTCGCATCTTCGCCGACCCAGGGCGTTGCCCTGGGCTGAGATCTCCCAGCCCATTCGGGCTGAAGAGGGCGATCGTTGACTGGCATTGCAGAGCTGACTGTCGACAACGAAACAGGATAACCCCCGGAAATGCTCGAACCGTTCTTCCCCCCGGCCGACCGCGAACTGGACCTCCTCCAGCTCACGCTGCTCGTCTTCCTCCCGGCCGCGGTCGCGCTGCTGCTGCTCATCTGGCCGAGCCGGTTCCGCGACGGCATGCGCTGGCTCGCCCTATTTGGCGCCGCCGGCACCCTCGCCGTGGCCCTGTGTACGCTCATCGACTACCACCGCCTGCTCGAATCGCAATCGGACCGCGCCACCCGCAGCATGTACCACCCCGATACCCGGCTCGACAGTCGGGCCGACGAAGCCCTCGCGCGTACCGCGACCAACCGCAGCTTCCGCAGCGACGACCTCATCGCGCGCCGGCCGTGGGTCTCCAAGTTCGATGTCGACTACGCCCTCGGCGTCGACGGCATCAGCTTGGCCATGGTGCTGCTCACGGCGCTCGTCACCTTCTTCGCGCTCATCGCCAGTTGGAAGATCGAAGAGAATCTGCGCGGCTACTTGATCCTGATTCTCGTGCTCGAAAGCGGCGTCCTCGGGGCGTTCCTCGCCCTCGATCTGTTCCTCTTCTACGTCTTTTACGAAGTCATGCTCATGCCGATGTACTTCCTCATCGGCCTCTGGGGCGGGCAGCGACGGAAGTACGCCGCGCTCAAGTTCGTGATCTATACCCTCGTCGGCAGCCTCGGCTTGCTCGCGGCGATCATCGCCCTCTACTCCGTCGATGTCCGAGATTTCGTCCCCGTCGAGATGGCACAGGAACGGACCCGCGAAGTCGAGCGCGGCAACCCGAGCCTCACCGTCGATCAGGTGAACGACCGCGCCGAGATCCACACCTTCGACGCCCAAACGCTTTCCAAAGTCGGCCGGGCCGTGATGCTCGTCCTCAGCGGGCAAGAAGATCGCTTGGTCAGCCGCGATGCTAAATCGCCGCCGCCGAACGCGGTGCCGCTCTTCGCCCCCGGCGTGGACCGCGCGGCCGCCATCGCCCGCCTGAAATCGCAGGCCGTGTGTACGCCGACCTACCAGTACATCCTCTTCGCGCTGCTGTTCCTCGGCTTCGCGGTGAAGGTGCCGATCATCCCACTGCACAGTTGGCTCCCCGACGCCCACGTCGAAGCGCCGACGCCGATCTCGATGATTCTCGCCGGGGTGCTCCTCAAACTCGGCGGCTACGGCTTGATCCGCTTCGCCTTCCCGATATGCCCGTGGGCCGCGGATCAACTGTCGTGGTACGTCGGCCTCATCGGCGTCATCGGCATCGTCTACGGGGCCTTCGTCGCCATGGGCCAGACCGATTTCAAGCGGCTGCTCGCCTACTCGTCGGTCTCTCACATGGGCTACGTCGTGCTCGGCTTGGCGTCGTGGAGTTCGCGCAGCGACTACTGGCAATGGGGTGTCAACGGCGCGCTCTTCCAAATGATCTCGCACGGCATCACCTCGGCGGCGCTCTTCTTCGCCGTCGGCGTCGTCTACGACCGCGCCCACCACCGCGAGCTGAACCGCTTCGGCGGATTGAAGGAACCGATGCCCGTCTATTCGGGCTTGAGCGCGATTTTATTCTTCGCGTCGATGGGTTTGCCGGGGCTGTGCGGGTTCGTCGGCGAGTTCCAAGTGATGCTCGCCGCGTGGAACTATTGCTGGTTCCTCGGCACGCTGTCGATCTTGGCTACGATCCTCACCGCCGGTTACTTACTGTGGGCGTGGCAGCGCGTCTTCCTCGGTGTCAACCCGTTAACGGCGAAGTATCCGGACATCAACTCCCGCGAAGCGGCTGTCCTGATTCCACTGGCCGTCTTGTCGATCCTGATCGGCGTGATCCCCGGCTTGACCGTCTTCCAATGGACCGAACCTGCCGTGGCCGGGTGGGTCGACAATCTGGCGCGATTGAAGCCGTGAGCGAACCGAACGAACCCGGAGTCCGAACGATGACCGCCGATCCCGTCCGCGTGCCCACGCGGGCCGAAGTCCCTGTCTCCGACACGTGGGACCTGACGACGCTGTTCGAAACCGACGCCACGTGGGAAGCGGCCTTCGTCGTCTGGTCGGGTGAGGTCGACCGCTTCGGGCTATACCGGGGCCGCCTCGGAGAATCGCCGGCGGTCCTGTTGGAATTCCTCCGCTTCGAG
>JAYTBD010000955.1:0-2536 GCA_043737155.1 Fimbriiglobus sp.
AACGATCCCGTACCCTTGTTTGTATCGATTGCCGGCGGTTGTTCTGCGCCCGCCGTCGGCCGTTCCAGGCGCAATCGTCGCAGGCTCGCCCATCCAAACCATACCAGCGCCGGGATGCTGATTTGCAGCACGACCACCACTTTGCCGTCCGGGTGCGGTTCCGCGACGTCTCGGCTGAGCGTCGGATCCAACCACGACTGCACGATCACCTGCAACTCGCCGAAATGGGTCGAGATCAGCAGAGCCAACCACATCGCGCTCAGCGGAAAGACCCACCCCCGGCGATCCGGCGCCCGCTCCCACCAGAGATAGCCTGCGACGAAGGCGATCGCCCAATCGTAAATCAGCGCGTGCGGCGAAGCCCACAGCGTCAGCAGCACCACGGCCCCGAACATCCCCCGGAGATCGTGCCGGTGCGTGCGCCAAATGAGCAGGAACCATGCCACGCCGATGGCCGCCCCGGCCAGCGTCGCGCCGCTCTCCCACGGCGTCCGCACGGTGCTCGGGATCAGCAATCGGACGAACGCGCGGGGGGTGTGGTTCTTCCACCACGCGAAGTTGTCGAATTTGGTATTCGCCGGGAGCGTCGCCACGAACTGCTCCCACGCGGTGGGAATCCAGAGGTAACTGACCACCGAGAGGATCGCCACGGTGGTCATCGCGCCGAGTGCGCAGGGCCACTTCCGACGGAAGTCGAGCAGCGTCCACACGACCAGACCGATGAGCAGCGTCGGTTTGAACGCGAGCAACCCGGCGGCGAGTCCGGCGGCGAACGGGCGGTTGTTGGCGAGCAGCCGGTACGTCCCGCAGAGGACGGCGAAGCTCAGCAGACTGTTCTGGCCGAACTGCATCACGGCGAGCACGGGGTAGAAGCCGACCGCGTGCCAGAGGACGCGCCACGGTCGATCCGGTGCCAACCAGCGGACGCCGACGACGAGGCCGATCAGCGAGATCGCGCCCCAGATCAACGCGCTGTACTGGTATGGCATCCACGCGGTCGGGGTGTACAGCAGGGCGTAGAACGGGGGGTTGCGGAAGGCTTCGAGGCCGTCCCAGTGGCCGGGGAAGAGCGCCGCTTGGTGTTCGATGACGTACGGGATGTCGTACATCTTCCCGGCGGGCAGGTTCGGATCGAGGGCGATCTGGGCGGCGGTGTAGAAGGCCAAGTGATCCATCGTGATCACGAGGCCGAGGCCGTCGAGGGGCGGCGTCCCGGAGATGCACTGCACGAACCAGCCGATCCAGCAGAGGACCACGACGGCGTAGCCGTAGCGGTGATGGCGAGCGATCCGATCGGCGAAAGTGTGGCCGCTCATTCCGCGCTCGGTTCCGCGGGCGGTTCGAGGATCGGCGGCGCGGCCGCTCCGGGGGACAGGCCGGGGATGCCGATGATCGATCCGCCACGCAACCCCGGTAGGACGTGGGTCGATTCGCCCAACTTGCCGGGCGTCGAAATCATGATCGGCTTGAACTCGCCGGTCTCCGTATCGAGCACGATGCACGTTTTGGGGTTCGCGCGGAACAGCGCCCCGGGATTCGCCACGACGGTCCGACCGGTTTTGTGCTGCTCGCGGACGTGGGTGTGGCCGTAGAAAACGTAGTCGAAGTAGTCGGAGTGTTCGAGTTGGTAGAGTTGGTGGCGCTCGTGGCTGTGGACCCACGCGACGCGCTTTCCGCCGAGGTCGATGGCGCCGAAGCTCTCGTTGTGGTGGCCGCCGATGCTTTTGATCGCGGCGGTGAGGCGGATACGGTCTTTGTCCCAATTGCCGAAGACGAAGTGGGTCGGGATGTCGCGGAAGAGGAGGACGGTTTCGGGCGATTCGATGTCGCCGCAATGGAGGATCAACTCCACCCGCTGCTCGGCGAGCAGTCGGAGGGCTTCCGCGATCGCTTCGCCCCGATCGTGAGTATCGCTGACGACGCCGATCCGCATGCCGCCCTCGGGGAGTCCGGACTTCTGAGTGTCTTGTTTACGATACCGCACCCCGTTCGTCATTCGTCATTCGTTCTTCATCATTCGGTCTCCGGCACTCACTTCTTCGCGGCCGGAAACACGATCGCCCCCAGGAGTTGCCCTTCGCGGGCGCCGGTTTTGCCGCCTTTCTCCGGCCCGGCCAACACGGACACGGCGATTTGATCGCCGTTCGGCCCGGCCAACAAGTAGAAGGTTTGCAGCACCTCGGCGCCGTCTTGCTTCCCTTTGGCGGACACTTTGTACAGCCAATGCCCCGCAGGAGCGGTCACGGCGCCATCTTCCACCGTCTCGGCGGGTTCCCAACCCGGCAGCTTGGCGAAACTCTGTTTGAACTCCTCGGCCGACGCGTGTTTACCCGGTTCGAGCTTCTTCCAACTGCTCAGCGTCACTTGGGCGATGAACTCGGCTTTCTCGACCAAGCGGATCACGAGGTGCTCGTCGGTGCGGCCGACGATGACCCACTCGCGCGGATAGGTGAAGCCGTATTTGCCGTCGGCATCCGCATAGCGGAGTTGAGTCAGTTCCGCCGGCACTTTGCCGGCGGGGACTTTCTCGCGCACG
>JAYTBD010000956.1:0-2534 GCA_043737155.1 Fimbriiglobus sp.
GAGAAAATCACGCGCTGCCAATCGCTCCTGCTCGGCTGTTGGCGGGGAGCCCGACTGAAGATTCCCCGCTGGCGTTGCTAAACTGACTGTCAGTAGCCCGACACGCCAGCGAGGGAGTTCAATCGAACAAGGCGGAATGCGATGTACACTGAGATTCACCACTCCGTCGCTGGCGCGTCCGGCTAACAAATCAGTCGCAACGCTGCACGAAACCGTCGCTCACGCTTCCGGCTCGGAAGGACCAAGTAGCCGATGACCCCCCTCCATTCGGTCGATCTCGCCATCATCGTCGTCTACCTCTTGGCGATGACGCTCTTCGGCCTCGCCTTCAGCCGCAAGCAAAAAGACCTCCGCACCTATTTCGTCGGCGGCCGCAACGTCGGCTGGTTCATGGTGCTGATGTCGATCGTCGCCACGGAGACGAGCGCGGTCACGTTCCTCAGCGTCCCAGGGTTGGCCTTCGACCGGGCGGGCGGGAACCTCATGTTCCTCCAACTCTGCATCGGCTACATCGTCGGCCGCTGCCTCGTCGCATGGCTTTTGCTGCCGCAGTACATGGGCGGGAATCTCTTCTCCGCTTACGAAGTGCTGCAGAAAAAGTTCAACCCCAGCGTGCAGCGGGTCGCCTCCGGATTGTTCCTTATCACACGGACGATCGCCGACGGCTTGCGGATCTACCTCACGGCCTTGCTGCTCGTCGTAGTCGGCTGGGGCATCGGCCCTTCGATTGCGGTCGTCGGGATCGTCACCATCGTTTACACCTATCTCGGCGGCATGAAGGCCGTGATCTGGACCGACCTCATCCAGTTCGCGATCAAGATCTCCGGCGCCGCACTCGCCGCGGGTTTCATCCTCGACCTGCTCCCCGGCGGCTGGGGGCAATTCATCAGCATCGGCGAAGCAGCGGGGAAGTTCGAATTCTTGAACACCGATTTCGACCCGGCCGTGACATTCAATATCTGGGCCGGGGTCCTCGGCGGGGCGGTCTTCAGCATGGCCAGCCACGGGGCCGATCAACTGATGGTGCAGCGCTACCTCTGCGCCGGGTCCCTGCGCAACGCCCGGTTGGCCCTGGTGCTCAGCGGCTTTACCATCCTCGTGCAATTCACCCTCTTCCTGCTCGTCGGCGTCGGCATGTTCGCGTTGAACAAAGAAGGGTTGTTCGACATTCCCGCGGGCACCCTCAACGATCAAGTCTTCAGTTGGTTCATCGTGACGAAACTCCCCGTCGGGATCATCGGCATACTCGTCGCGGCGGTGCTCGCGGCGGCGATGTCCACGCTCTCGTCGTCCCTCAACAGCTCCGCCAACGCCTTCGTCACCGACTTCTACCGCCCGCTGCGACCGGGGCGGCCGGAAGGGCATTACGTACTGACGTCGCGGCTCGCCACGGCGGTCTGGGGCTGCGCCCAAATGGCGGTCGCGTACTCGGCCTTCCAAATCGGCGGCAAGACGAGCATCGTCCTTCAAGTGCTGGGGGTGGCCGGGGCGGCCTTCGGCCTCGTCCTCGGGTTGTTCCTCTTGGGCACGATGAAACGGCCCGTGCCGTCGAACGCGGCGCTCGTCGGGTTGCTCTTCGGCTTCGCGGCCGTGGTGTCGGTTTGGCTCCCCACGGCGTTCGGCACCCCTATATTGGCATGGCCCTGGTATGCTCCCGTCGGGGCCGGGACCACGTTTCTCGTGGCCCTCCTGATCTCCCGGTTTCAACAAAAGCTCCCCGATGGACTCGCTTCAACACCTGCCGACGGAAGCCCGTAACCCCGCCTCCCAGCGGCTCGACGAACTCACGTCGATCGAAATCGTCGAATTGATGAACCGCGAGGACGCCACCATCGCCGCGGCCGTCGCCGCGACGACCGCCGCGATCGCGAGTGCCATTGATGCCCTCGTCGATCGGTTCCCGCGCGGCGGCCGACTGATCTATTGCGGGGCCGGGACGTCCGGCCGGCTCGGCGTCCTCGACGCCTCGGAATGCCCGCCGACATTCCAGACCGACCCCTCGCAAGTCGTCGGCTTGATCGCGGGTGGCCCAGGGGCTATGTTCGTGGCGGTCGAAGGGGCCGAGGATTCCCCCGAGTTGGGCGCGCGCGATTTGGAGGCGCTGAACCTCACCGCGGACGATGTCGTCTGCGGGATCGCCACCAGCGGTCGCACGCCGTACGTGATGGGGGCCGTGGCGTATGCCCGCGCCGCCGGGGCGCTGACACTCGGCATCGCCTGCAATCCCGGTTCGGAACTCGCGGCGGCGGTCGATATCGCCATCGTGCCCGTCGTCGGCCCCGAAATCCTCAGCGGTTCCACCCGGTTGAAGGCGGGCACCGCGACCAAGCTCGTGCTGAACACCCTCACCACTGGCGCGATGATCCGGCTCGGGAAAACCTTCGGCAACCTGATGGTCGATTTGAAGGCGACCAATTCCAAGCTGAAGGTGCGCGCCAACCGCATCGTCCGGACCATCGCGGGCCTCGACGAACCGGCCGCGGCCGAATTGCTCCGACGGTCGCAGGGCGAGGTGAAGACGGCCATCGCCATGC
>JAYTBD010000957.1:0-2531 GCA_043737155.1 Fimbriiglobus sp.
CCACGTCGCTCCACGCGTCGTCGATCTATCCACCGACGCGCACGACGCCGCCAGCGAAGCGGCCATGGAAAGACTAAGCCGGGTCGATGGCCCGGCGCCGAACCGAGAGTGACTTGGGGCGGGTTGAACGGAGAGGGGCAATCGGACATCTTCACTCCCCGTGTATCTCCTCTGTAACAGCGCCGCCCAACTCCCCTCGACCCCGCGTCGTCTATTCCGTTAGGCTACCTACTCTCCCGCTTTCTCCGCACCGGGGTTCCGCAATGTCTCGCTTCACGCTCGCGTCCATGGCGGCATCGCTCGGGCTGCTCTGCCTCGGGGTCGTGTTGACGCCGACCTCGCACGCCGGGGATATCGGCTTCGTCGAGGACTTCGCCTTGGCGAAGAACCGCATCGACAGCCTCAAGCAGCTCATCCCCGGCACCGACGATTACTATTACTACCACTGCCTGCACTACCTCCAAACCGATCAGATCGAGCGCGTCGAACCGCTGACGGTGCAGTGGTACGAGCGCCACAAGCAGACCGCGCGGCTCACCGAAATCCAGACGCGCACCGCCTTGTTGATGTTCGAGAAGGACCCCGAGAAGAGCTTGGCGTATATCCGCAATCGGGTGGGCGCATCTTTCAACCATCAGAAGGAAGTGGCCGAGGCGACGGCGAACTTGGCGACGGGCATCGACCCGAAAAGCATTTCCCGCGTCACGCTGAAAGCATCGTCGCTATCGCGCTGGGGGAACCTGCAGAACTTCGAGGACGCCTCGCTCGAAGCGATGGCCGGCGACAACTTGAGTTGGCAGAACCGCCGGGAATTGCTGTCGCGTCTCACCCGGCCCGACTTAGCGAACCTGCCCGTACTCGTCGCGGACGATTTGAATTCCCCTCACTCCGGCGACTTTGGCAGCATCGGCATCCACAAGCAGATGACCCTGATCCAACTGGAAGAACTGCTGAAGCTCAAGCCGGGCGTGCTGAATCAAGCCGCGTTCGTGAACACCTACGTCACCAAACTCCACCCCGGCGCCGACGACGATTGGAAGCGCGACCGCAAGCTGACGCAGGCGTATTTGGAGCGCTTGCAAAAATTCGCCGAGCGCCTCTCGGCCGTTCACAACCCGCTCAAAGCCTACGTGCTCTACCACCGGCTCGCCTTCGACCGCGCCGGCGGCGTCTACGATCGCAACCGCTTCCTCGAATACCTCAAACTCCCGCGCCAGCAGCACTACATGTCGAGAGCGATGCTGACCAGCACGGCGGCCCGCGATACCCCGGCCAACCTCACCGCGGACTATTTCCCGGTGACGATGCTCCCCGCGGTGAACGCCGACGAGCCGCTCGTTCGCAGCTATCTCGCCCACTTCTTCCTCGAAGAGAACACCATCGCCGATTACGAGCCGTACATCCTCGACACGTACTTGAAGGCGCTGCTCGCCGAGACGAAGGTGGTCAACGGCCACGGCGACAACGAGACGTGGGCCTCGCAGCTCAGCCCCGAAGCCCTGCGGCAGTTGAAGGAGCGCGTCGACATCGAATTCGCCTTCACCAACCGGACCGACTTCGCCGTCGACGAGCCGATCAAGATCGAACTCGCCGTGAAGAACGCGCCGAGCTTGCTCGTGAAGATCTACGAGATCAACACCAAGCATTTCTACCGCACGACCGGCAAGGAAGTGGACACCGACATCAACCTCGACGGGCTGGTGGCGAACGCCGAGCGGACGCTGGTCGGCAATGTCGATCCGTTCCGGCGCACGTCCGTGACGCTGGAATTCCCCGATCCAAAGGGGACGCCGAACTTCCCGGATAAGAACCGACCGGGGGTGTTCGTAATCGACCTCATCGGCGGCGGCAAGAGCAGCCGGGCGCTGATCCGCAAGGGCCGCATCCGGCCGATCGTCACTACGGGCACGGCCGGGCAAGTGATACGCGTCATCGATGAAATGAACAAGCCGGTGCCCGATGCGATCGTCTGGCTCAGCGGCCAAGAGTACTCCGCGGACAAAGATGGCGCCGTCGTCGTCCCGTTCAGCACCGCCCCCGGCCGCAAGCCGATCGTGCTGAGCCGCGGCGAGTTCTCCTGCCTCGATTACTTGCAGCATCAGCCCGAAGCGTTCAGTCTCAATGCCGGCATCCACGTCGACCGCGAAGCGCTGCTGAGCCAGCGGATCGCGAGCCTGTTCATCCGACCGGGCTTGTCGCTCAACGGCAAGCCGGTGTCCGTGAAACTGCTGGACGACGCCCGGCTGCGGATCACCTCCATCGATCACGACAACGTGCCGACATCGGTGGAGATCCCGAACTTCCTGCTGTTCGAGGACCGCGAATCGACGCACGATTTCCGCGTGCCACCGCGGCTGAGTTCGCTCACCGTGACGCTCACCGCCAAGGTGAAAGTTCTGAGCACCGGCAAGACGGCCGACCTCGCCGCGACGCAGACGTTCGGCGTCAACGCCATCGACAAGACCGAGCGCGTGGAGGAACTGCACTTCGCCAAGTTCGTGCCGAACTACGTCCTCGATCTGCTGGGACGC
>JAYTBD010000958.1:0-6294 GCA_043737155.1 Fimbriiglobus sp.
GGAAGCCTGTCAAGCGGGGTACACCTACAGGTTTGGCACGGGGCCATCTTCCTGGCTGATTGCTGATACCTGATCGCTGACAACTGTCCCATTCAAAACCTTGGGTAAGGAAGTAGCGTTCAGCAATCAGCGGTCAGATATCAGCAGACCATGTCGACAGGCTCACGCCGCGTCACTCGGGGACGCACCCCACATCCCGGCATTTATTTTCGGGATGAATTATTTGACAACGCCAAACCGGAGCGCATATCTTTAAGTGTACTCAGTTTCACTTTACTGGACTAAAAACCATGAACGCTACGCTCCCCATCAATCGCATTGGCGCGCACTTCGACTCGCCCCCGATTACCCGGCCGGTTTTGCCGAAGGGCGAGCAAGCGCGCGGGCAGCTTTGGAGCGACGTCGTCTTCGAAGCGGTCCTCGCCTTGCGGAATCAACTGACCAGCCGGAACGAATCGGTTGCGGCATCGGCGGCGAATTCGATTCTCGAACTGGAACGCACCCGGATGCGCCACGCCAAGCACCTTGCGGGCAGTCGCTATGTCAACGAGGAGCAGGCGGAGTTCGAACGCAATCCATCGGGGATGGCCGACGAGAGTTGTGGCGGCGAGTTTCCCAACTCGCCGGAAATCGATCCGGATGAACCCGCGATCCTCGGAAGTGGCCCCACGGGGGCTCGTCGGCAAGTTGGGAAACTCGCCGCCGCGGTGGACGAACCCGAACCGGCCGAGGAAACGGAGTTCGAGAACCACGCCCGCACGGTGCGGAACTACTTCGCCAACAAACTATTCGAACCGATGACGGTGTCCGACTCGGTCGAGTTCGTCTGCGAGAAACTCCGCGGCTGGATGCTGACCTCCGGTTCGGTGCCGCGCGACAAGTTCATCGAACAGATGCGCTTCTGGGGCGACCTGCCGAAGGGCGATCCGATTTGGGAGTGCGGATCGGGGCGTCGGCGCACGGGGGTACGCTAATCGATGTTGGCATCCGCGGTCGGTGGATCCTGCTTTCTCCTTCACCCCGCCCATCGGCTCCGGTAAGATGTCGGCGTCATCCATTCCCCCGGGGGTCTGCCGTGTCCGAGTCGCCGTCGCGCCGGTCGTTCCTCCACACCACCGCGGCCGTCGGGGCCGCCGCCATCGCTTTGCCTTCGATTCAAGCCGCCAACGCCAACGAGAAACTCAACGTCGGCCTCGTCGGCTGCGGGAACCGCGGCAAGGCGCTCATCCGCGAGGTGCTGAAGCTCAAGCACAACGTCGTCGCCATCTGCGACATCGCCGAGTTCCGGCTGACCGACGTCGCCAAGATCATCGCGATCTCCGATCCGAAGGAAGCCGCCAAGGAATACTCGGACTTCCGCAAATTGCTCGAGCACGCCGACCTCGATGCGGTGGTGATCGCGACGCCGGACCACCACCACCGCGACATGCTCATCGCGGCGGTCGGCGCTGGGAAGGACGCGTACATCGAGAAGCCGTTGACGAAGTCGATCGAGGAAGGCCGCGAGATGATCGATGCGGTGCGGAAGACGAAGTGCATCGTCCAAGTCGGCAACCAGCGCCACAGCGGACCGCATTGGCGGCGCTGCCGGGATGTCATCGAGAGCAACGACTTCGGCAACTTGGTGCTCGCCAAGGTCTGGGACACGCGGAACTGGGTGAAGAAAGACCCGTTCGCGGTGCCCGCGACGTTCACCAAAGAGCAGGAACAGCAGGTCGATTGGGCCGCGTTCCTCGGTAAAGCGCCGAAGCGGGAATTCAACGCCGTGCGCTATTGGGCCTGGCGTTGGTACTGGGATTATGCGGGGGGCTTGATGACCGACATCGGCGCCCACCAGCTCGACGTGGTGCAGTGGATCGGCGGTGTGGACGCGCCCAAGAGCGTCATGGCGCACGGGGGCCGGTACCACTTCAAGCACTGGGAAACGCCCGACGTGGTCCAAGGGACTTGGGACTACGGGAGTTTCGCCGCGACGTTCAACGTCCAGTTCATCAACGGGGCCGACGGGGTCGGCGCGGCCTTCTACGGGACCAAACAGACGCTCATCGCCGACGCGGAACGCGAGATCCGCGTTTACAACACGACCGAGAAGATCACGCCGGACACCGAGCCGAGCGAAGTGTGGAAAGTCGAGCTGGAAACGCCGCTCCACGTGAAGAATTGGCTCGAGTGCTGCAAGAGCCGCAAGGAGCCGAATTCGCCCATCGAACTCGGGCACAAGGTGATCGTCGCCGCGCATTTGGCGAACCTGTCGTACCGCACCGGCCGGCGGGTTTACTGGGACAGCGACCGACAGGAAGTCATCGGGGGCTGACGCCCAGTCGAGATTGAAATGATCGAGCATCGACCGAATCGGTAGAATTGCTCGGCTTCGATTCGGCCTACCTCTCTCAGGAGTTCCCATGCGTCGGTTGTTTTTGGCGCTGCCGTTGGCGGTGCTGTTCGCGGTTCCCGGTTTCGCCCAGAAGGCACCGAACCCCAAGGATGTGGAGAAGGTCGAGAAGGCGCTGCCGACCGAAGCTCCTGCGAAGCCGAAGGCCAAGCGGAACATCCTGATCTTCAGCAAGACCGCTGGGTTCCGCCACGGCTCGATCGAACTGGGGACGCGGGCGATGACGCTGCTGGGCGACAAGACCGGGGCTTATACGGCCTTCGCCACCGAAGACGAATCCTACTTCGAGCCGGAGAAGCTCGCCAAGTTCGACGCCGTGTTCATGCTCAACACCACCGAAGACGTGTTCAAACCCAAGGTGGGCACCAACGACGAGAAAGCCAAACGCGAGACCGAGTTGAAGGCGTCGCTGCTGAACTTCGTCAAGGAGGGCAAAGGGCTGATCGGAATCCACAGCGCCACCGACACTTACAAGGGCTGGAAGGAATACAACCAGATGATGGGTGGGGCGTTCGTCAGCCACCCTTGGAACAAGAAGGTCCCGGTCAAGTTGACGGATCCGAAAAGCCCCGTGAACGCGGCGTTCGACGGCAAGGACTTCGAGATCGCCGACGAAATCTACATGTTCCGTGACGACACCGCCAAGCCCACGGACCGGCGATTCCTACTCGAGATGGACATCGGGAAGATGGACCAGAAAGACAAAGACGGCGGCAAACGCAAGGACGGCGTCTACGGGATCAGTTGGATCAGCACCTTCGGCAAAGGCCGGACGTTCTACTGCTCGCTGGGTCACCGGGACGAGATCTTCTGGAACACTACGGTGTTGAAGCATTACCTCGCCGGGATCCAGTACGCGCTCGGCGATTTGGAGGCGGACGCGACGCCCACGGAGAAAGCGAAGTAGTCGGTTGGTTTGCCGGCAAGCGTGAGCTGCGTTGCCAGCAAGACGCGGCTCCGAATGAATAGCGCAGCTTTCACCGGGCGAACTCGTCCTTGAGAAACTGTTGGCTCTCGTCCCACAGGTCGGCGGCCTTTTCATAATCGACCGCGGCCGCCTTCCCCTGATTTCGGGTCTTCAAAGCCGGGTGTTGCGCCAGCAGAATTGCCGGGGCGAGGGGGAATTGGTAGCCGCCCCCTTTCGCGAGCTTCACCTCGGTCGTCGGCAAAAGAAGATAGTCAATCAACTTCTTCGCCCCCTCCGGGTTGGGTGCCCCTTTCACGACGGCAAGGGTGTTCGGAATGAACACCGTTCCCAGCTTGGCATGGGCGGGGTGACCGCCCGCATCCGGGCAAATGATGGCGACCGGTTTCCCGGCGAGCAGTTCGATGATTGCATCATCGGAATCGGTGAGGCCGAAGGCGTAGGTTCCGTCGGCGACGCCGCGGGCAACCTGCTTATTGCCGGGGACGATTTGCACATCGTTGTCCTTCAGCTTTTGGAAATAGTCCTTCGCCGACTCGCTTCCGAGCACTTCGAATAAACAAGCCGCGTGAGTCGCGGTCGTGCCGAAGAGCGGCTTCGCCATCGCCACCCGACCCTTCCACTTCGGCGCGATCATGTCGAACATCGAGTTCGGCCGCTCGGCTTCGGGCACGAGGTTTATGTTGACGATCAGGACGCGGGCGCGCTCGGCGAAAGCTTGCCAAGCGCCGTCCTTACCCTTCGACCAACTCGGGAAGCCATTCGCGTTCGGTGACGAATACGGTTCGTAGATTCCTTTTCGGGCCAGTCGAATGCTTCCGAGTATTTCGTTGTTCCAATGGACATCGCAGCGGGGCAAAGGGGCCTCGGCCTCCAACTCGGCCGCGAGTCCGACGGATTTATTGGCTTCGGTGTCGTACTTCGGCGCGACCTTGAGTTTTCCATTGTGCTCGAAGTCGGCGAAAACCCCTTCGGCGAACTCTTGATCCTGCGCGGAATACACGACGACGCGATCGGACGACTTGGTACAGCCCAAGGCGAACACGAGAATTGATAAGCCGCTCAGTCCGCGCAGCATGTCCATCTCCCTCTGACGGTTATCGCTCGGGTTGTTTTTACCAGTCGGTCGACCGGTAAGAATTGCAATTCTTGCAAGGACGGGGAATCATTTGCGGTCCGCTATTCGTCCGATTCACCGATCCGCCGGAATCACAGTGCTTTTCAACGTTCAACACCGGAATACGCCGATTGGCACGCCCGGTGCTTTACCTTCTTTCGCCTCAGCAATGAGGAGGATTTCGGAAGCGACGGTCGACTTCATTCCCCCGAAGTCGGCCACCCCCACGCGACCGAAAGCCGTCGGAACAAGGTCGGTCATCCTCCCCCGGATTGGCCCGGCCCGGTGAGTTTCACCCCGAAACGATCCGCCCCCTTCCCCCAGCAAGTCGAAATTCCCGTCGAGTCCGCTATCCCCACGACACCCCGCCTCCCCCGGCGGGGTGCTCTTTTTTTGGTCTTTTTCAAATTCCCCTGAACCTCCCGCGAACCTCCGTTGTCCGTGCGTGCACAGGATCGACAGCCGCCGACTTTTTTCGGTGGGAAATCGCGGGATTGGCAAACAAAACCACTCCGCCAAGCGTCTGTGTTACAGTGACCTCATTCACCCCTAACCGTCTTGCTCCGTTGGCTCAGTAGTCCGACCCCATACCGGCAGCGCGCTTCGCCTGCCCCACTCAGTGTCCGCTGGAGGTGCCCCATGGTCATCATCAACCGAAACGACCTGACGATCCGAACCGTGAACCGCGTCAATACGCGGCTCATGCAGGGTCTCACCGTGACCGGTTATGGTGCCGAGGTACAGCCGGCGGGCGCCATTTCCTTGGCCCCTACCCGCCCATTCGGCGAGTAGCCCTGGCAACTTGGCGAAAGGGGATCCGGTGCCGTCGAAACGCACCGCGAAACCCGAGACCGAGGTCGCAAGATTGGGATCATCCAAATTGTGTGCCCCGGTCACAACCGCCCAGAAGTGAGGTGACGCCCGGTTTACGCAAGCTTCGCACGATGATCGATTCCACGATTTTCTAGCGAAATTGCGCATTCCCGGACGCTGCCGGCCAGAAACAACCGTTGATATTTCAGCCGAGCCTCGCTGCGGAACACCCGCCGCAGAGCACTGCGACACCGTTTTACCCCGCCCGTCGTCGAACGGGATTCCGGCGTGAGCGTCGCGCGCCTGCCCAGCGGCCGCCCCGCGCGGACGGATGCCGGCCCCCTGACTGATCCGGGGAGGCCGCCCGTCCGCGCGGGAATGCGAGCGCCGGCACATCCGAAACAGGATCGGGCCAGGATGCTGCTATGAGCTGGACCGAAATTGCGATCCTCGTGGATCTCGCCAAGACCGGGGACCGCGACGCGTTCGGAGAACTCGTCGTCCGCTTCGAACGGACCGTGTACAGCATGGCGTTGAAGCACGTCCGCAACCCCGGCGAAGCCGAGGAACTCGCGCACGAAGTCTTCGTGCACGCCATGCGGAAGATCCCGCAACTGCGCGAAGCGCGCTGCTTCGCGGGGTGGCTGCGCCGGATGACGGCGCGCATGGCCATCAACCGGCTGACCCGACGCGGGCCGGCGTTCAGCACCGAACCGGAGATGCTCGACGCCCTCGCCGGGGCGAGCCATCGCCCGGACGAGCAGCTCGAAGCGAGCGAGGCGAAGGCCGGACTCCACGCCGGGTTGAAGCTGCTGAAGGCGGAGGACCGCGCGACGCTGGAAGCGTTCTACCTGCGCGGGGACAGCCTGAAGAAAATGAGCGCCGACTTCGACGCCCCCGTCGGGACGATCAAGCGCCGGCTGCACGTGGCCCGCCATCGCCTCAAGGAAGTCCTGGAGGCGAAAGGCCACCCGGACAGCATGGCCCAAATGCTGGCGGTGTGAAGTAACGGAGACGCCCCGCGAATTATCGCGGGGCGTTTTCAAT
>JAYTBD010000959.1:0-2527 GCA_043737155.1 Fimbriiglobus sp.
ACCTGTTTGACCTTCTTGCCCGCGTCCGCTTTGCGCAGTTCGTTGATCAGCTTCGTCGCTTGGCCGACCACTTTGGACAAGCCGGCGCCGGTGACCGACGACATCAGGAATACCTCCCGGCACAGATCGTGTTCGAGTTGGTTTTTCACCTCCTCGGCCCCGGTCAGTTCCGCTTTGCTGATGCAGATGATCTCGGACTTCTCCGCGAGGTCTTGGCTGTAGGTGCCGAGCTCCCGGCGGATGGTGTGGTAGTTCTCGATGGGGCTGGACCCGTCGAGCGGGAACGGTTCGATCAGGTGGATCAACACGCGCGTCCGCTCGACATGGCGGAGGAATTCATGTCCCAAGCCGACGCCCTGCGACGCGCCTTCGATCAATCCGGGGAGATCGGCGAGGACGAAATTCGAATCGCCGCCGAGGGAGACGATGCCGAGATTCGGGTGCTTGGTCGTAAACGGGTAGTCGGCGATTTCGGGCGTGGCGCGGCTCAACCGCGAGAGCATGGTCGATTTGCCCGCGTTGGGGAAGCCGATCAACCCGGCGTCGGCGATCACCTTCAATTCGAGGATGATGTGGCGCTCTTCGCCGTCTTGGCCCGGTTCGAATTCGCGCGGCGTCCGGTTGGTCGCGGTGGCGAAATGTTTATTGCCGCGCCCGCCGTGACCGCCCTTGCCGACGACGACTTCGTCGCCGATTTCGATGAGGTCCTTCAGCAAGTTCCCGCGTTCGCGATCGCGCACGATAGTGCCCGGCGGCACGGGGATAACCATGTCCGCGGCGTGCGAACCGGTGCATTGGTAAGTGCCGCCCGATTCCCCGGCCTTGGCGCGCCAGTGCTTCTTGTGCAGCAGCGGCGAGAGATTGTCGGCGTTGCCGACGGCGCGGACGATGACGGAGCCGCCGCGGCCACCGTCGCCGCCGTCCGGCCCTCCGCGCGGGATGTACTTTTCGCGGCGGAAGGAGCACATGCCCCGCCCGCCATTGCCACCGCGGACATAGATTTCGATGCGATCGACGAACATGGTAGTGAACTCGGATTTCTGAAGCTGATCGCTGTCCGCTAAATCGCTGACCGCTGATTTCCATTGTAAAGAGCCGTCGGCAATCAGCTCTCAGCGACCAGTTCAATTACATGCGTTCCACGGTGTAAATGCCCAATAAATTCAATGCTTGATCAATTGTCCGACCCGTCAAATCTACCAAGAGCAATCGGCTCCTTTTCAGTTCGGGGGTCTCGGCGGCGATCACCGGACAAGCTTCGTAGAAGGTGCTGAGAGCCTTGGCCAAGTCCCAGAGGTATCCCGCGATCAGGTGCGGAAGGTATTCGTTCCCGGCGACGATGACAGTCTCTTCAAACTTCAACAACTGCAAGGTAAGGTTGCGCTCGGCCGGTTCGATAAGCGTGACGGCCGGCGGGTTCTTGCGATACTTCCAAGGATCGACTTCGGCCTTGCGCAAGATGGCTTTGCACCGGGCGTAGGCATACTGCATGTACGTCGCGGTGTTCCCTTCGGTCGCCAGCATCTTATCGTAATCGAAGATGTAGTCGGTCGTCCGGTGATTGCTCAGGTCGGCATACTTCACGGCACCGATACCAACTCTGTATGCGACTTCGTGCTTTTCCAAATCGTTCAACTCAGGGACATCCTGCCCGCGCTCCCGGCGTTCGGCGTTGTTCGCTTCGTACTTCTGTTTGGCCCGATTGGTCGCCTCGTCGAGCAGCGCGTCGAGTTCGATCGTCCCGCCGTCGCGCGTTTTCAGCGGTCGCTTGTCCTTGCCGAGTATGGAGCCGAATTGCACGTGTTCGAACTCGACGCCGTCGTACCCCCACCGGCGGGCGTTGGCGTAAAGCGTCTTGAAATGCAGTGCTTGTCGGGCATCGACGACGTACAGCATCGCGTCCGGCTTCCACGTCTCCATTCGGTAGCGGACTGTCGCGAGGTCGGTCGTCGTGTAGGTGAAGGCCCCGTCGCGCTTGCGGATGAGCGCCGGCGGTTCCTCATTCGCCATCTCCGTTTCTTGGGGCACTACGCCTTTGGCGTTGGGCACCACGACCGCGCCGTTGCTTTCGACCGCGACGCCCTTCGCCAACAAATCTTCGACGACGCCGGCCAGCATCGGGTTGTAGAAACTCTCGCCGTGAGCGTGATCGATCGTCACCCCGAGGCGCTCGTAGATCGGCCGGAGCATCTCCAAGCACGCGGGCATGAACTCGTTCCAGAGCGCCGTGTTCTCCGCGTCCCCGGCGTGCAGCTTCGCCGTCTCGCGCCGGCACGTTTCCATGATCTCGCCGGTGCCTTCGTCTTCATCGGTGGTAGCTTTCGCCATCTGCCGAATGAGCACGTACAACCGGGCGAGTTCCCGCACGGGATCGCGCCGGTAGGCCGCGTCGTCGCGGAGCGTTTTGTACCCGTGGATGAGGATGCCGAACTGGGTGCCCCAATCGCCGAGGTGGTTGTCGCCTATGACGGTGTGCCCGAGGTGGCGCAGGATACGCACGAGCGAATCGCCGATGATCGTGCTGCGC
>JAYTBD010000960.1:0-2527 GCA_043737155.1 Fimbriiglobus sp.
CGTCCTTGCTCCTGTAGTGATGATGAGAAACGCACGACCGCATGAATCCCTCAGAGAGCTTACGCCCACTCTTCGGAGTTACCCCACCATCGGCACTACCAAGTACAAATAGTGCTCCCCCACGCGGAAGATCGCGCGGTCGCGGGCTTCCGTCAGCTCCAGCAGGATCGTCGGTTCGCTTTCGATCGCGCGGAGCATCTCCGTCAGGTAGGCCGGGTCGAAGGCGATGTCGATTTCCGGCCCCTCGTACCCCGGCAGCGCCATCTCCACTTCGCTCGATCCCGTTTCCGGGCCGCGCGCCTGCAGCGTGAGCTTGCCCGCCTCGAAATGGAAATCGACGCGCTTGCTCTCGTCGTCGGTCGTGATCGCCGCCTGGCGGATCCGCGCGAAGAACTCGGCCGTGGCGAGCTGCAGCTTCACTGCCATCTTCTTCGGGATGAACTGCTGGTACGGCGGAAAACGCCCCTCGACCAGCCGCGTGTAGATCATCGCCCGCTCGGTCTGGAACAGCGCGTCGTTGGTCTTGAGCGCCACGCGGATCAATTCGCCGTCGTCGGCCAAGTTGCGTTCGAGCAACTGGATGGCCTTCAGCGGGATCAGGTGCGATTGCGGCTTGGCGTCCTCGTCGCCGTGGATGTCGGCCGGGCCGTCGGTCATGGCGAGCCGCTTGGTGTCGGTGGCGACCAAACGCGCCCGGCCCTTCTCGGCTTCCCAGAGGATCCCCGTGACGGCATAGCGCGTGTTCTCGCGCTTCTCGGCGGCAAAGACCGTGCGCTTGATCATCGTCCGCAGCACGCCGGCTTTGATCTCGTGGTAGCGGCCGCCGGCGTCGAAGAGCGGCAGGTCGGGGAACTGGTCGGGGACACCGCCGGGGAGTTCGTACTTGCTCGAGCTGAGCTTGATGCTCGTGTTCTCCTCGCCGGCGTCGATGGTGATCTCCGGCTCCGACGATTCGCGCAGGATCGAGATGAGCTTGACCACCGACAGGATCGCGGCCCCGGCGCGCTGGACCTTGACCCCGCGCAGCTCGTAGCGGATGCCGACTTCGAGGTCGGTGGCCATCAGGGTCAGGGCGTCGTCGTGGGTGACGGCTTTAATGTTCGAGAGGATCGGCTTCGTGGTGCTCTTGGCCACGGCACCTTGGACGATTTGGCAAGCGGTCAGGAGGGCATCGCGGGCGCAGGTCATCTTCATCGGAGTTTCTCGCGGGGGTTGTGATGTGAGTTTACGAATTGGCCTCCCGTGCTCGCGGCTTGTCTTCTTCCTTTTATTCTTTCAACTTAAAACAAGGTAACAGTAGTAAGGAGGCGGTGAATTTTGACGCGCATTCGCCGATTCGGACCTGAGGATGTTGAAGCGATAGGACTTGCGCAGCGGAGGCGAATGTGGACAACTTGGCGCGCGCGCGGTTTTGAACTGGCGCGCCGCGTCAATGAAAGCGAGGGCGTGATGCGGAAAAAAATTCGGACGAAAGTGCGCGTCGCCGGACGACAAGGACGCATCGGGTGCGCGCCGGCTTATCCACAGCGCAATTCACCGCAACCCGGCCTTCAATTCGCGCACGGCGACTTCCAACTCGGGGTCGCTCTTCATCGACTCGGTCACCTTGCGGGTCGCGTGCATTACCGTCGTGTGATCGCGGCCGTTGAAGTACTTGCCGATGGTCGCCAGCGGCAGCTTGGCCACTTCGCGGGCCAAGTACATCGCCACTTGCCGCGGCACCATCACGCCTTTCAACCGGCTTGTCCCCAAGATCTCTTTGGGCTTCACCCCGTAACTGGTGGCGACCTTGCCGACGATGCGCTCGATCGGATCGACGGCCTCGGTCGGCTCGCGGAGCCAATCGCGCACTTGCTTGGCGGTCAGCGGCAGGCCCATCTCCTTGGCCAGCGGCTTCAACTTCTCGAAGAAGCCGAGCAGCAAGCGGACGCTGCCCGCGGAGTTCTTCGCCAGCCAACGCTCGGCCGGTTCCTCCAACTTGAACTTGCGTTTGTCCGCGATGGCCCGCACGAGGTGTCGGCGACTCCCAATGCTCGGGTACTCCATCCGCACCACAAGTCCCGCCGCGAGACGGTTGGTCAGCCGCCGCGGTAGGTGCGGCAGACCGGCCGGGCCGGCGGACGCGGTGATGACGGTCGGCTTCTGCCGAGTGGCGCGGTGGTCGAGCAGCCGCACAGCGGAATCGACGTCGGCGTCCTTCAATTCATTCAAATCTTCGACTACGAGCAGATCGCAGGATAAGAGGTCTTCGAATTCGTCTGCTGATATTTGCGGATTCTCGGTCGAAGGGGTTGAACGGGGGAACTCGTTGGCCAATAACGATTGCACCGTCTGTGCGGCCGGCCCGGCGATAATTTCTCGGATTAGGGTCTGGACGAGGGAGGATTTGCCCGTACCAGGTGGCCCATGAAGGAGAAGCGGAGCAGCAAACGGGATGCGCCGAAGGGGCCGATGGAGCGCTTGAACGACCCGTTTACAGGCCCGCACGGCCGAACGATTCTCTGGAAGAATGTGGAAATCAACCCAC
>JAYTBD010000961.1:0-14254 GCA_043737155.1 Fimbriiglobus sp.
CATCGTCATCTACTTGAAGGTGGGGTTGGATGGCATCGGTGTCGACACCGTCGTCGAACGCGTTTAGGAACTGGAAGTGAACACCTTTCGATACCTCTACGTCGGCCTGCCGGGTTTGGAAGCGGGCACCTATCGCCACGGGGACAATTGGCTCGGCGTCGCGCTGTCGGCGCTGATGAAACTGCCGAAGGGGAAGGCCGCGGAATACGGCGCCGAGGCGCTGCGGCGTTTGTCGGAAGCGGCGACCCTGAACGACCAGCAGCGATTTCTGCTGGGGGACTGCGTCGAGGCCTATTTGCCCATCGATCCGATGGAAGCGCGGCGGTTCCGCGGTATAATCGAGCTGAACAGTACCGAAGGGGTGCGAGCCATGAACAAAACGCGCAACGAGTTGTCATTCGAATCCGGCATCGAGAAGGGCATCGAGCGGGGCATCGAACAAGGGATTGACCGCGGCCGACGGTACGGTCAGTTGGAATTCCTCGAAGCGATGTTGGATGCCAAGTTCGGTCCACTCGAGCCGGGCTTCATCGAAAAATTGCGCGGACTGACAGACGGGCGGTTGCTGGAGTTGGCCCGTTCGATCCCCAGCACTCAATCGCTCGCGGAACTCGGCTTGAACTAGGGGATACGACTTGAACGACTCGAAGGCCGGGCCGAGCGATCAAAGGGTCTGGTCGGCCATCTCGCAGTTCGTCCGCTCCCCGCGGTTGCCGCTTCTCATTTCCGCAACTCTCGTCATTATCGGCGTGCCCGTATTCCTGCGGATGCCACTATGGTGCGACGTCACCCTGTACGATGTCGCGGCCCGGGAACTCCTCGCGGGCGGCGTCCACTACCGCGATGTGTTCGACACCAACCCGCCCGGGTTCGTCTGGTGCCTGACACTAGTGCGCGCGGCGTTGGGTCCGAGCGCAATCGCGGTTCGGGCCGTCGATTTCGCCATCTTCGTCGGGATTCTCTTCGCGCTCGACCGGCTGGCCAAGATGGGCGGTGGCAGCCGGACTTCGCGCGCTTGGGCGCTGGCGGGCGCGCTGGCGATCTACCTGTTCGGTACCGAGTACATCCACGCGCAGCGCGATATTTGGCTGACGTTGCCCGTGCTGACTGCAGTGGTCCTCCGATTGCGTCGCATCGGGCGAACCGGTGTGGGCTTCTTCTGGCCGGCGTGCGCCGAAGGGCTCCTGTGGGGCACGGCCGCATGGATCAAACCGCAAGTGATCCCCATTGCGGCAATGGCGTGGTTGCTGACGGCCCGGCGGTTGAGCGGCGGATCGTGGCGGATCGCCGCGAAGGATCTGGCGGGTAACTTGGCGGCGGGGATCGTGCTCGGGCTGGCCGGGCTCGGCTACCTCGTGGGTTCGGGCACGTGGCCGCACTACTGGATCGTGATGACCGAGTGGAATGTCCATTACTCGGAGATCATGTTCGCCGAGATGGGCGGTCGCTTCGACTTGGAATTGACTTGGTTCCGACCGTGGAGCACCTTTTTGGTGCCCAGTGCCCTGTTGGTAGTCGCGTCGCTGATCGACGGTCGGATCTTCTCGGCCCGGTGGCTCCCCGACGGGGAGCGCGGCCCGATCGGCCGCGCGGTGCGATCGGGCTGGTACGACCCGGCGGCGGATGATCGAACCCGCTTCAACCGGGCCGCGCTCGCGGGGATCTTCGCGTCTTGGGTCGCCGTGGCTCTGCTGCTCCAACGCGAGTTCATTTACGTCCACGTCCCTGAAATCCTACTGATGCTCACGGTATGGGCCTCGCACCGCTGGTTCCTGCCGGCGCTCGCGTTGGCGTTGATTCTCGCCTTCAACATTGGCTTCGTCGTCGCGGACGAGCACCCCGATCTCAAAACGTCGCCGCGCTACGACAAGCTCGAGTTCGAGTACCGGCACCCGCTCGCGGAGTCGGGGTACATCCGAGCGTGGTGGGCCGCATTCGTCACGCCGATTTCCGGCCGCGACGACGCGAGGCTTCGCGATTGGGCGAAGCGGGAGAAGCCGCACCCGCGTTCGCCGAATTACAACGGCACAACGAACTGGGAAGAACTCGGCGAAGTGGAAACGTACCTGCGCAGCCGAGGGACGCGGGACCGCGAACTCGTCTGCTGGAACGAGGGCGTCCATTCGCTCTATTCGAGTTTGGACATCCGACCGGGCCTCCGCTTCATGCACATTCACAACACGGACGGGATCGCCCCGGAGGCGTACCGGATTCTCCGCGCCGAGTTGCAGGCCAACCCCGCGGTCCGCTTCGTCGCGGTCGATTTGGAATGGGTCAGCCGGCCGGAGGGGTGGGAGCGCGCATCCTATCCGCCCGGGCGAAGTCCCGACGATCTCCAGCCGGATTTGTCAGCACTCTGGAAGGATGTCTTCCCGTACGACGGCCGCAACGCGGTGTTTCGCTCGGCCGGGGGCCGCGGGCGATACATCGTGTACGCCGTCGTGCCGCCGCTGCGAATCGTCAAATGATCGGGGGCTTCAAGGGACCGGTTCTTCGAGGAAGGTGAAATTGGTGACGGAGAAGAAGAGCCGCCGGGAGTCCGCCGGGAGAAAGGTGATGGGGGGCGGGCAGTCGAACGTGATCGTGTGCCGACCCGGCGGCACGATCAACAGCCGTTCGTAAGGTTTTGGCTTCTCGCGCAATTCGCCGATGGTGTCGTCCCAAATCTCCCCGCGGATGGTCAGCGTCGTCGGTTCCTTGTGCAGCGTGGCGAATTCCATGCGGGCGCGGAAGGTCCGGGTGCGGTCCGTCGGGTTGACGATCACCATCGTGGCTTTCGGCCGCGCGTAGTGCCGCTTGTTCTCTTGGCCGGACGGTTCGTAGCTGGCGAAGCCGCTCAACCAAAGCGGGACGACCGATTCGCGCTCCAGTGCGGCCAACTCCGCGAATAGTCGCGGCCCGTTCGATTGTCGGAGGTACTTGGCGTACGCGCGGAGGTCGTAGAGCACGAGGGTGCGGTTCGGATGGACGAAGGCGTTCCCGTCGCCGATCGCCTTGTGAATTTCGGCATCCAAGTTCGCGAACTCCGCGCCGGTGAGTCCGCGGACATCCACGAGGAGCGCTTCGAAGCCGGCAAACACCAGCCGCAACAGAATCCCAGGGGCGTTTCCGGCGGCCATCGAGCCCAACCGGACATCCCATTCCCGCGCTTTCATGGACCCGAAACTCCAGCGGATTTTATCCGTGTGGATGTAGCCGCGGATGTGATCGTACGATTCGATGTCGCGCACCGGTTGCGCTTCCGGGTACGGGAGGTGCGGGTAGTTGAACACGGCGCCGCCTTCGGGGAACAGCTCCTCGATGCGGGCGAAGAACTCGCGGTCTTCCCGGTACTTCACCGCGATCTTCGCGCGCTCTTTTACATATCCATCATCGTGGAACCAATTGCTATTCAACTGGTCCCACAGCCCGATCCAGACGACGATCGCGAAGGCGAGGAACCGGAGCGGAATGATGATTCGCCAGCTCGACCGGGTCAGCCGGTCCACGGCCACGCCCACGGCCATCAGGGCCAAGAAGGCGAGGTAGATGCTGACGCGGTTGTAAGCCCGCACCTGCGGGGTGACGAGGTGGCCGATGAGCGAGCCGACGCCGCCGATGGTACCGAGCAAAATCCCGAACAGCATCAGCGACCCCAACGGGCCGACCGGCCAACGCCGAGGGCCGGGAAGGAACACGGCGATGAGCACGCCGACCAGCCCCGAGGAGGCGACGAGGCCGATGGCGTCCCACTCGTTCTCGGTTTGGCTCGGCCGCAGTCGCGGGGAATCGTACTCGGCCCGGATCGTGGCGAGCCGCTGCCAATTGTGGCCCGACACCGGCAGCACCAACTGCGCGATCTTCAGCCCGTACATCTCCGTTTCCTCGGAGAAGCGCAGGTGCGGCCACTCGTTCACGCCGTTGGCGGCTTGGTACTTCGCGGTCGGCGCATGGTTCAACAACCCGATGCCCGCGATCAGCGCGACGGTGGCGAACCCGACGACCGGGGCGCGCCACGTTCGCGTGAGCCACGTGGCGTAGACGGTCGCCGCGGCGATGAGGGCGCAACCGAAGAAGGCGTAGTACGCCCCGGCCGTGGCCGTGAGAACCGCCACGAGGACCGTCCCCCACCCGGCCCCTTGGAACGGTCGGCGGCGGAAGGTGCCATCGTCGTGTCGCAGGAAGAAAGGGATCGCCCCGCGGCAGAGGCGCAGGGCGATCCAAAGCGTGAGCGGGATGACGAAGTACGCCGACAAAAAGTAGTGCACCTCGCCGCGGAGGTAGTGGTACGGTTGAAACGAGTAGAGCACGGCGACCGCGATCGACGCGGGGATCGACAGCCCGAAGCGGCGCAGCACGAACATCGCGCTGAGCGTCGTCAGCGGATAGGTCAGCAAATAGTAGAGGTTGAAGACTGTGACGGGATCGCGGGAATAGAGGGACAGCAAACGGATGCCGACGAAGTGGAGTCGGTCCACGACGGGGTAATCGTACAGTTCTTGCCCGCCGGGTGCCCCGAGTCGGTCGTTGGTCCAGTGGTCCCCGCCTTCCACAGTCGCCTTGACCATCGGCAGGATCAGCAGCGCGTCGTTCTTGTACGAGAACGGCACGCTCAAATCGACTTCCTCGAGCCGCATGCCGTAGTAGAGCACGCCGCCGGTGACCGTGAGAGCGAATGCGTAGCCGAGTAGGCAAACGGTCCAAGGGGCGGCGCGCGGTGTCGGTTCGAGAGTGGCGGGCGGGGGAAACACTGCGGGGCGATCCATAACCGGCAGACCTCGCCGCACCACCCGGTGCTCGCATCCGGAGACTCGTAAGATTATCACTTCATCATTACTTGAACGGTGCGACGATGGCCAATCCGGCGCTGATTGTCGGTTGCGGATACTTGGGCGCCCGGGTCGGCGCGGCATGGCTCACTTCGGGGCGCGTCGTCTGCGCGCTGACGCGTTCGCGGGCGGAGGCTCTGCGGGCGCAGGGCTTCGAGCCGATCACCGGCGATGTGCTCGACCGCGCGAGTTTGGCCGCGCTGCCCGCGGCTTCGACGATTCTTTACGCCGTGGGTTTGGACCGCTCCGCGGGGCGGTCGATGCGCGAGGTCTATGTGGAAGGGCTACGGAATGTGCTCGCGGCGCTGCCGAAGGAGGGATGCTTCATCTACATCAGCAGTACCAGTGTCTACGGCCAGACCGGGGGTGAAGTCGTGGATGGCGACTCGGCGACCGAACCCCTGGAAGAGAACGGGCGCATCGTACTGGAGGCCGAGCGGATCCTCCGCGAGTTCCGGCCCGATGCGATCATCCTCCGCTTCGCGGGCATCTACGGCCCCGGTCGGGCGATGCGGAAGCAATCGCTGCTGAACGGCGAACCCTACGTGGGCGACGCCGACAAATGGTTGAACCTCATCCACGTCGACGACGGCGTCCGCGCCCTGCTGGCCGCGGAGCGCTCCGCTTCTTCGGCGGGTCGGACCTTCGCCATCGCCGATGACACCCCGGTGTCGCGGCGGGATTTCTACGCGGAATTCGCCCGCTTGCTCGGCGCGCCTGAAGCCCGGTTCGAGCCGTCCCCGCAATCGGGTCGGCAGGCGAATCGCCGCGTCTCCAACGCCGCGGCGAAGGCGGCTCTCGGCTTTGCGCCGGAGTTCCCCAGCTACCGAGAAGGCCTGCGCAACTGTCTCTGAATCGGGGCGCGGTTCATCGCCGCGGTCACACGGTGCAAGACGGCGACGCCGAGGACCACGGTGAGTGCGACCCATGCGCCGAAGCCGAGGAACGGGGCCACCGGGCCCACGTTATAGCTCCCTTTCCAAGAGAACGGACCGAGGTCATCCTCGGTCACACCGGCCATCGGCCAGTACCCGCCCATGAAGGTCGGCGTGAACGCGAGTAGAAATTGCCCGCCCATGTCGAACCGACGACCGCTCGATCCCCCGCCGATGTTCATCGGCAACACGCAGCACAGGAGCAGAACCAACCAGAATCCGCCCGCGAAAAAGAACGCCGCCGCGAACGCGCGGATACTGGCGACGAGGGTCGTCCGCGCCGTCGCGGAGCAGAACATGCCGATGAGGGCGAACGCCGAGGTGTAGAGCGCGATGTGGAGGATCGCGAGCGGCAGGCTGAGGATATGGGTCGCGCCCATCGCCAAGCCGATGGACCATACCGTCAGCAACAACCCGTAGAAGAAGCGCATCCCGAGTACGATGCCGAGGAACTTGCCGAGCAGCACTTCCCACGGGGTGAGCGGTGCGGAAATCAGGCTCGGCCACGTGTCGCGGTCCCGTTCGCCGCTGATACTCGCCGCGCCGCGCAGGGCGGCGCCGAAGAAGATCAGCAAGCTCAGGAAGCCGCTGGCGACCCGCACCCAGATCGACATGCCCTGACGAAACTGCTCCCACTTGTCGGCGAAAGTCATCGTCAGGCGCCACGCCCGCATGACATAGAACGCTTGGTACGCCAGCATGCACGGGATGATCGCCAGCAGCCCTAAGATCATGAATCGGAAGAACCACCCCGCACAACCGGCGCGGCGGTGGCCGGTGAACACCTCCCGCCACAGGATCGGATCGTCGCCCATTTCGGTGCGGGTGGCCAGTGTCGCTCCGGTCCGCGATTCGCCTTTTCCTTGAGACAGCGCGACGATTCGCAAACGCACCACGGCATAGCCGATCATCAACACCGAGGCGATCCCCCAAAAGAGGGCGTAGTCGCCCAGGATGCCGCCGATCACATCGGCGTCCAAGTTTCTGCCACCGCCCGTTCGCAACAGCACGGTCGAAATCAAATTGCCCGACGCGATGGCATCGCCGATGTCCGCGATGTCGAGGGTCCGGCCGCCGACGGAGATCACGGGCGCCTGGAACCTCGCGGTCGCGATTCGACCGAGAATGCCGGCGAAGGCGGAGAAGACCAAGTAGAAGACGAGGGCCGAGTACGCGGCGGCGATGGCGGCGCGCGAAGTTTTCAACAGCGTCGAACAAAGGACGCTCAGCGCGGCCAAGCCGAGGACGGTCAGCGCCGTGCTCGCCGCAGCCGCGAGGGCCAGTTCCGGATCGATGCCGCCGAAGAGTTGGAGGAACGCCAGCACGGGGATGCCGGCGAGTACGTACATCAGCAAGTTGGCGATCCGGGCCGCGAGTTTGCCGAAGATGATCTCGCGGTTCTTCAAGTCGGTCGCGAGTAGGAATTCCAACGTCTGGCGTTCTTTTTCATCCGAGATGCTTCCCGCGACGTACGCCGGGGTGAGCAGCAGCGCCACGGCGAATTGGATGGCGGCGAACGCCTCGAAGAAGGTGCTGGCGAAGCTGGCCAGCTCCGACGGTCGCACCGTGGGGACGGATTGGTAGCGCGATATCTGGAGCATCCATGTGCCATATAGCAGCGCGAGCAATCCGACGATCACGAGGACGTAGACGAACCGCAAAACGAACGTGAGCCGGCGCCGGCCGAGGCGGAGGATTTCGTAAGTGAAGACGGGTCCGAAAAGATCGCGGAGGGCCTCGCGCGACAGCAGCAGCAGGACGAGGATCCAAGCCGATCCGGCGAGGACCGCGATCCCCGCCGACCACTGGCCGACCCGCGCAGCGGCGACCAAGCCGACCGCCCCGGCCACCCAGACGGTCGCGCCGAGCCAAGGCCACGCCCGCCGGAACCGCGACACTTCCGCCATGCCAGACCCCGCGGGAAACGGACAGGGCACTTACAGCAGCAAAGATTTCGCGCACAGGAAGAAGATCGCGATCCCGGTGATGTCCACGAAAGTCGCCACGAACGGGCCACTGGCGACTGCGGGGTCGCCGCCGAATTTCTTGAACACCAATGGTAGCGTCGCGCCCACCATCGTGCCCCAGAGGCAAATTCCGAGCACCGCCAGCGCGATGACCAACCCGAGCCGCCAGCTGCTGACGGGTTCCGTGCGGACTTCGCTCTCGGTCGGGAAGGTGTACTGCGTCTCCGCTTCATTCACCGTCACTCGGTGGCCGCCATCCTCCGGCAATCGAACGCGCTGGAGCTTATCGGCGATCATCGTGTGCGATGTCCCGGCGGGGAGCAAATAGTCGCCGTGCTCATCCGGAGACAACTTGGTCGCCTCCGCGAAGGTCACCACCAACGGCTGCGGGAGTTTGTGCGGCCCGCCGCGAGTATCCGCTGGTGTGGCCGCGCCGCGCGCGAAGGCGAGGACACCCAAGAACAAGCCGAGAGCCAAGCCCAAGAGCAACTCGCGCCGCAACAACCGCTTCCAGTCGGAGAGCTGCACATCGCCCAGCGCGAGGGCGCGCGTGATGAGGGTGCTCGCCTGCGTGCCAGAGTTCCCACCCGTCGAGATGCAGAGGGGAATGAACAAGCTGAGCACGACGACCTCGGCCAAGACATCCTCGAAAAAGCTGATAACGGTGTACGTGCCGAAGGCGGCGATGAAGAGCACCGCGAGCCACTGCGCCCGGCTGCGCCAAATCTTGAAGAACCCCGCCTCCAAGTAGCTCTCGCGGATCGGGGTGACACCCCCTTGTCGCTGGAGGTCCTCGGTCGCTTCCTGCGTCACCACGTCGAGGGCGTCGTCGTGCGTGACGATGCCGAGCATGCCGCCGCCGGCGTCGAGCACCGGCACGGCGATAAAGTCGTACTGCGCGAGCAAGTCGGCCGCTTTCTCGCGGCCGTCGGTGTACTGCAGCGCCACGATCTCCGTCTCCATCCGGTCCTTCAGCAGCGTGTGCCGGGGGGCGAGGATGAGATCGCGCAGGGAGATCACGCCGAGCAAAGGCCGCGGGGCGAGGCTGCCGTCGGGGCGGCGCTTGGCGTCTTCCAAAATGTAGATGTAGTAGATGGTCTCGCGGTCGGGGGCCTGCTGGCGCAGTTGATCGACCGCCTCGGCCGCGGTCAGCGTCGGCGGCAACCACGCGTAGTCGGTGGTCATGATCGCGCCTACGGTGTTGGCCCCGTACTCGAAGAGCTTGCGGATGTCGCGCCGGTCGGCGTCGTCCACGAGGCGCAGCAGGTTCTCGCTCACCCGAGTCGGCAAGCGCCGCAGCAATCCGACGCGGTCGTCGTGGGACATCTTCTCGATCAGCCGGCCGACCTGCGGGCGTTTGGTGTCTTCGACCATCGCTTCCTGCGTGGCCACCGGCAGATATTCGAAAATGGCGGCCTGCGTGCGGATCTCGGACTGGCTGATGATCTCCCAGATTTGATCGGGCGTGAAGTCGTCCTCGACGGTCTCGGCGATGGTCGCGGGGTGGAGTTCCTCGCACAGCGCGGCCAAACCGGCGACGTCGCCGTGGTCGAGCATATCCTTGATTTCGGGGCCGAAGAGCGGATGTGCCATGCGCGGGACCATTCGGACTGTTGCGTTTAGACCGTAGCCATCACGCTCCGCATGATGCCGGAGGAATGGACTTCGAGGGTTCCGAAGAAGCCGGTTGCCGGTAGCTTTTTCGAGCGTCCGCGAAGTGCATCCCGCCGGCATCACGCGGAGCGTGATGGCTACGGTTTCGGTCATCCACCCAGGATCACATTATCGATGAGCCGCGTGCCGCCCATGCAGACGGCCACCGCGGCGAGCGCGGGCTTCCGCAACAGATTGATCGGTTCGAGCGATTCCGCGTTGAGGATGTCGGCGTAATCGACCGTCGCCCCGGGGATGGCAATTAGTTCGGCGAGTAGGCCGGATTGGAGGCGGGCCACGTCGATTTCACCGGCGGCCGCGCGCTGCTGTACCGACTGCAGCGCCGCGTAAATCCGCGGGGCGAGCGCACGGTGGGCGGCATTTAAGAATCGATTGCGCGAACTAAGGGCGAGTCCATCGGCTTCGCGTACGGTCGGTTCAATCTGCATTTCCACGGGTACGTCGAGGTCGCGCACCATCCGTTTCAAGATGATGCATTGCTGCGCGTCCTTGGCGCCGAACACGGCAATGTGCGGTCGCACGATGTTGAAGAGCTTGAGCACGACAGTGCAGACGCCGCGGAAATGCCCCGGCCGTCGCGGCCCGCACAGCACGGCATCGAGCTTCGGGACTTCGACGAACGTCGCAAAGCCATCGGGGTACACCTCGGCGACGCTCGGGGCGAAGATCAAGTCGGCGCCGGCCTCCGCGCCGAGTGCCAAATCCGCACCGAGTGTGCGCGGATATTTGCCGAAGTCTTCTTTCGGACCGAACTGGGTCGGATTCACGAAGACGCTGACGACGACGAACCCGGCCCGGCGCTTCGCGGCCCGGATCAATTCCGCGTGGCCGGCGTGCAGCGCGCCCATCGTCGGCACCAGCGCGACCGTGAGGCCAGCGGCCTTCGCAACAGAGACAGCAGCCCGGACTTCGGCGATGGTGGAAGCGATCACGCTGATATCCCCGATTCGGATGATTCACCCAACCTTCGCGGCGATTCGGTGGTCGCATCCCTACTCGTTTGTAGGATTTCGTTGCGTTCCCGCCCGCCGACTCCGGATGGACCATGGCCTCGACCGAGCCGAAAGCCGTGTTCGCCCGCCCGAGTTGGGGCGATCGGATCTTCCGTTGGGTCTGCCAATCTTCGGGGATGCTGCTGCTGCTGATCGCCGCCGCCATCGTGGGGGTACTGCTCAAACAGGCCTGGCCCTTCTTGATGGGCGAGCACCTCGGCCAATTCCTCACGACCGACCGCTGGGAACCGGACAAGGATTTGTACGGCGCCCAAGTCGTCGTCTTCGGCACCGTGGTCACGTCCGTCATCGCCATGCTCATCGCGGTGCCACTCGGCGTCGGATCGGCGGCGTTCCTTTCCGAAATCGCCCCCGCGTGGCTCCGGAAGGCGTGCGGATTCCTCCTCGAATTGCTCGCGGCCATCCCGAGTATTGTGTACGGCTTCTGGGCCAAGACCTTCCTCGCGAAGTTCGGTTTGCTCCCGGTGTTCAACGCCCTCGGCTTGGAGAATAGCTCGTCCGGTCAAGGCATTCTCGCGGCCGGGATCGTGCTGGCCATCATGGTGCTGCCGTACATCACGGCGGTGAGCTTCGACGTCTGCCAAGCTGTGCCGCGCAGCCAACGCGAAGCGGCGCTGTCCGTCGGGGCGACGCGCTGGCAGACCATTTGGCGCGTCGTACTACCGTACGCCCGCCCCGGCATTATTGCGGCTTGCTTCCTCGCCCTCGGCCGGGCCGTCGGAGAAACGATGGCCGTGACGATGGTCATCGGTAACGGACAATACTTGCCCGAGTCGTTCAGCCAGATGATCGCGGGCACGGGGGACACAATCCCCAGCAGGATCGCCGGATCGGTGAAGGAGACGACGACCGCGGACGAGCAGAAATACGCCGCGCTCGTCACGCTAGGCTTGTTGCTTCTGGGCGTGACGCTGCTGATGAACATCTCGGCGCGGGTCATCATCGTCTGGGCGAGCAAACCGCGCGTGAAGGCCGACCGCCGGCCGATTCTTCTGTCCGAGCAATTGACGGAAGTCCCACCCCCATCGCCGCAGAAACTCGCCGAGATCCGCCGTCGAACCGCGTGGCAGAACCGCGCGATGACGGGCGTCTTGAGCTTCGCGCAATTTCTCACGGTAGTGCCGCTGTTTTTGATCCTCGGGTACATCACCTACATGGGCGCGGGTCGGTTGAAGTGGAGTTTCTTCACCAACCGCACCGGCGACCCCGCCGGCGCCGGCATGGCCAACGCCCTCCTCGGCAGCGTCACGCTCGTCGGTCTCGCCTCGGCCTTCGCCATCCCCGTCGGTTTGTTCGCCGCGATCTTTCTCGCCGAGTTCCGCAATCACCTGCTGGCGCGGCCGATCCGTTTCGTCGCCGAGATGCTCGGCAGCGTGCCATCCATCGTGATCGGCGTCTTCGGTTACGCCCTGCTCGTGCGGCCGTTCTGGCTGGCGCCCGAGGAGAAGTCGTGGGGACCGTCGGCGTGGGCCGGGGCCTTCGCCCTCGGGGTGATGATGCTGCCCGTGATCGTCCGCGCCGCCGAGGAAGCCATCCGCCTCGTGCCCAACGGACTGCGTGAAGCGAGCTACGCCCTCGGCGCCAGTCGCCGGCAGACGGTCTTCCGCGTGATCCTCCCGGCCGCGTTGCCGGCGATTATCACCGGGGTATTGTTGGCCGTCGGCCGCGTCGCCGGAGAGACGGCGCCGCTGTTGTACACCGCGGGCACGAGCAACTTCTTCGCGAAGGATCCGTCGGAGCCGACGCCGGCGCTGCCGTACTTCATTTACACCTACGTGCAGAACCCGCCCAAGCCCTCGGATACCGACCTCGCATGGGCGGGCGCCTTCGTGCTGCTGGTTCTGGTATTGTTGTTGAACTTGGGCACGCGGCTGCTCTCGGGTCAAAGGGTTGTCGCCGCATCGCGGGGAGATTGAGAGTAGTGGGCAGTGGGAAGTGAGTGGTGGGTAGAAATGCTCAGCACTCAAGACCCGCTCTTCTTTGCCGGCTATCCACTACCCACTGTCCACTACTATGTTCATCCGTCTGTTTCTCACGTATCTGATCCTCGTCGTGCTGGCCGTGGCCGCCGTGGGGTTGCTCATCCTCCAGCGCTCGGACGGCTCGGCCCTTTTCTTCGAACTCGCCAAACAGGTCATCGTCGCCGTGGTTATCATCGCGCTGATGGCGGTGGCCCCGGCCTACGTGCTCGCCCGCCGATTCACCCGGCCGCTCGAGGAATTGACGAAGGGGGCGGGCCGCTTGGCCGCGGGGGAGTTCGACCACAAGATCCACGTCTCGGGCAGCCGCGAGTTGTCTTCCGTGGCGCGCATGTTCAACAGCATGACGGACCACCTCGCGGAAACCTTCAGGCAGTTGGAGCAAGACCGCGAGCAGCTCCGCACGATCCTCTCCGGGATGGTGGAAGGCGTCGTCGCTATCGACAACGAACAACTCGTGCTCTTCGCCAACGACCGCGCCGGCGCGCTCTTGGAATTCGTGCCGGGCCAGGCCGTCGGTCGGAAGCTCTGGGAGATCGCACGGCAACGCGCCGTGCGCGAACTCGTCGAGCGCGCCTTGGCGGGGCAAGGTCCTCACCGGGAAGAATTGGATTGGAAAGGGCCGGCGGTCAAGAGCCTCGTCATCTACGTCTCGCGGTTGCCCGGGCCCAACTCGCCCGGCGCGGTGATGGTGCTGCAAGACACGACCGATCTGCGACGGTTGGAGCGGCTGCGACAAGATTTCGTGGCGAATGTGTCGCACGAACTCAAGACGCCGCTGGCGAACATCAAGTCCAGCGTCGAAGTGCTAATGGACGGCGCGGTCGAGGATCCGAACGTGCGCGGGATGTTCTTGGAACAGATCGCGGAGCAGGCCGATCGTCAACAATCGCTGATCGAAGACCTGCTGAGTCTGTCGCGGATCGAATCGGGCGTGTATGTGCTCGACCACGATACCGTCTCGGTCGAGGACGCGATCCACGCTTGCTTGGACCGTCACCGCACGCGGGCCGAAGGCAAGGGATTGACCCTCGACGGCGTGGCGCTGGCGGGCTGCCCGGCCGACGCCGCGGTCTGGGTCGACGAAGAAGGGTTGGCCCAATTGCTCGACAACCTCGTGGATAACGCCATTAAGTACACGCCGGACAACGGGCGCATCACCGTGCGCTGGCAGGCCAACCCGGACAGCGTGCTGATCGAAGTCGAAGACACGGGCATCGGCATCCCCGACCGCGACCTGCCGCGCGTCTTCGAGCGCTTCTACCGCGTGGACAAAGCCAGATCCCGCGAGATGGGCGGCACCGGACTCGGCTTGGCCATCGTGAAGCACTTGGCGCAGGTGATGCGCGGCCAAGTCCGGGTCACCAGCGAAGTCGGCGTGGGGACGAAATTCGCCGTGTCGCTGCCGCGGGCGAAAGTGGAAACGTGAAGTCTGTCCAGCGTGACTACCCCCACCCCCCGGTGGACAGACTCAAACTTTTCTGGACAGACCGATCTTTTCTGGACAGACCAAGCCCCCCTAGGACTTGCGTCGGATGCCGAATCGACTGCCAACCTCACTTCTCGTTCCGAATGCCTTTGTCCAAGTTTTCACATCAAATTTTCATAATTCGAGTTGACACACTGTTCGCACGTCGGGCAAAATGTCCGGAACACTTCACTCGCGGTTCAGTTCCGGTTCATTCCTCTTTTTTCGGAGCCTTTTTATGAGCCTCTCCCGGCTTGGTCAGCGCGGTCGGCGCGCGTTCACGCTCATCGAACTGCTGGTGGTCATCGCGATCATCGCCATCCTGATCGGTCTCCTACTGCCCGCGGTCCAAAAAGTCCGCGAAGCGGCGGCGCGCATGAGCTGCAGTAACAACCTGAAGCAGATGGCGT
>JAYTBD010000962.1:0-6287 GCA_043737155.1 Fimbriiglobus sp.
ACCCCGGGCGCGCAGGGTTTGCTGGACGTTGACCAGCAAGCGCGCGTTCTCGAGGTGAACCTTGGAGTTCGCAAGTGCGGAGGGAGCTTGGCCCGCGCCCGGTTTCAGAAAGCCGTCGTCGGGTTTCTTCGGCGCATCCGAGGGCTTCTCGCCCGGCTTCCCGATGAGTTCGTTCTTGCTCAACACACCCGCGAGACGCTCGAGTTCTTGGGGGGTCATGTTGTCCCACGTGCTGTAGCCCCAGCCCCCGGTCGAGTTCATGCCCGCGTAGAGGCGCACTCCCAGATGCTGGAGGACGCTTTCATCGCTTTTGTCCCCGGTTTTCTCGGCGAGCTTATCGAAGAACAAGATGCTCAGAGCGACGTGGTAAGTTTGAGTTTGGGCGAGCGCTCCGGCGCGGACGGATTTGATGATCGACGCGAGCCCGGGGCTATCGGCCTTCGCGCCGGATTCGAGGAGCGCGATGCCCGCGAGCGCGGTGCTCCCCACGCCAAAGGTGTTCGATTGCGGATTGTTTCCTTTGGCGAACTGACCGTCGAGGTAATCCGCCCCTTTCTTGACCGCATCGCCGACCTTGGTTTCGTCCGCGGCGATAGCGGGTACGGAGAAGGCCATCGCGAGAGCCAGCAGACCGACACAGAAGCGAATCGCGAACATGGCCTATCCTCGATGGCGGGTTCACTTGACCAGAACGTCGACCGGCACGGTGTGGTTTATCTTGTAACTCCGCCGATCCGCATCGCGTTTGTCCGGTTGGCGATTGCCCCGGTCATCCGTGCAGCGCACCAGTAACGGCGCGGGGCCCCGTACTGCCGGGGTCCAAGTATGTTCCCACAGCGTCCAAGCCAAGGCGTCCGCTTGATCCGCAAGTTTCGCTTCGGTCCAATTCTTTCCGCCGTCGGAGCTGAACTCCACTTTGCCGACTTTCCGCTCCCCGGCCCAGGCGGCACCGTGAACGCGGAACGCCTTTCCGAGTAGGACGACTTCGCCCGCGGACGGCTTCGCGATCACCGCCTTCGGGTCCATGACCGTCACGGGTACCAAGTGCGGGAGACCGCCATCGCGGCGTTCGAAGTAACTGTAGTCCAGAGTTTGCCAGAAGCCCCGGTACGGTTTGTCCGTCACGATGATCCGCGACAGCCACTTGACACTGGCCATGCCATACCAACCGCCGATGACTGCGCGGAGCGGATAGCCGTGCGAGGGAGGCAAGTCTTCGCCGTTGAGCTTGTGGGCCAGCAAACAATCCGATTTCAGGACTTTTTCGAGGGGGATGCCCCGGTCGAACGGGATCGGACCGGGCGTAGCGGGGTCGGCGATGACCCCTTGGTCGACCCCGACGAAGATGACTTCGCTCGCGCCGGGTTTGACGCCGGCTTTATCGAGTACGGTCGCGATTTCGACGCCGGTCCAGTTGCCGGTGCTCACCCCGCCGAACCCCCACTGCAATCCGCGTGCGGCCGGCGTCAGAAACACCCGGCCGTTGCCGGCGCATTCCAAGGTAATCGGCTTCGTGACCGACTTCAGTTTCAGTATGTCGTCGTAGCTCAGTTCGAGGGGCTTCTCGACGTGCCCTTCGACTTTGAGCTTCCACGTCGCGGTGTCGAGCTTGGGCACGGCGAAGTGGCTGCGGACGAAGAACTGCTCGGTCGGGGTGATCCGATCCGCGAGGGCCGAGATCGGAAATTCGAGGTTCCGCGGTTCTTGCATCCGGACGACGCGACCCGGGAAACTCGACGGCGGTTCGACCCCGCGAGCGACCGGTTGACCGGCGAACCACGGCACCGCCACCAGCGGCGCGGCTTTGAGCAAATCCCGGCGGGTCGGTGCGGGCATGGGCGGATCCGGGTCAAGGAATCGATCACGGGCTCCGGTTCACGGCACGGATCACAATATCGATCTTCTCCAACAATCCGGGCAGGTCTTCGCGGACCGCCTTCCAAACGATTTCCAAATCGACCGAGGTGTAATCGTAAATGAGCTTGTCGCGGATCCCGCACATCGACCGCCAAGGTATCGAAGGGTATTGGATGCGAATCTCCACCGGAATTCATTTGGCCTCTTCACCGATAATTTCCAAGGCTCGGACGACGGCGAAGGCGGTCTTTTCGTCGGCCGAGAAAGCGTCGAACGTCATTCCGGTCACAAACGACTGCGCCTTGTGGGACGCCGATCGAATGTCCTCCAGGAAATCCGTGGTCGAACGCGGCGTGGTCATACCGCCACCACTTCTTTCAATATCCTTTCGCCGATTCTCGGCTTGAGCGCAGAACGCAACACCAAATCGACTTTGACTTCCAGCCAATCGCTGAGTTGATTTTCCAAGTCGATCAATCGGAAGAGGCTCGGCTTTTCCGAAAAGCTCACCAAAATATCCAAGTCGCTGTCCGACCGCTCTGTCCCGTGGAGACGCGAACCGAAGATGCCCAAGGATTCGACGCGGTAGTCCGCTTCCAGCGATGGGAGCTTCTCGCGGAGGAGACTTCGGAATCGATCGAGGGAAGCGGTCATCGTTAGAATCCCAAGCCTTTGGTCTTAGTCTTCACCCGCACGAGGTTCTTGTCGGCGGTGATATACAGTGTGCTGCCGTCGTCGCCGAAGCCGCAGTTCGCCGTCGGAACGCCGGTGGCGAGTGTGCCCAAGTGTTTGCCGGTCTTGTCGAAGATGAACACGCCGCCGGGACCGGTGGCGAAGATGTTCCCCGCGGTATCCACTTTCAAACCGTCGGGCAGGCCCGGCTTCTTGTCCTTGACGAGCTGCGTGCTGTCGAAGAAGACTTTGCCTTCGCCCAACGTGCCATCGTCTTTAACGGGGAAAGCTTTCCAAATTGCCGAGTCGGGGTCGGAGTTCGCGACGTACAAAGTCTTCTCATCCGGGGAGAGCGCTATCCCGTTCGGGCGGGTCATCTCTTTCGTCAAGAGGGTGAGTTCGCCTTTCGGCGTGAGCCGGTACACGCCTTGGAAGTCGAGTTCCTTGCCTTTGTCCTTCATCTGATCGGGCAGGCCGTAGGGCGGATCGGTGAAGTAAATGTCGCCGTTCTTCTTGATGGTCAGATCGTTGGGGCTGTTGAGCCGCTTGCCTTCGTACTTGTCGACGAGCGTCACGAACTTGCTGTCCACCCACCGGGAGATGCGGCGGTCGCCGTGCTGACAGAGAATCAACTTGCCATCCTTGTCGAGGGCCAATCCGTTGGAACCGGGTTCCTTACCGGTGAATTTGTCCTTGCCGGTGTAGCCGCTCGGCTTGATGTGCTCTTTGAGTCCGTCCTTCGCGCTCCACTTCCAAATCATGTTCTTGGGGATGTCCGAGAAGAGCACGTGGCCGCCGTCTTTCTCGGCGACCCACACCGGCCCCTCGGACCAGTCGAATCCGCCCGCGAGGATTTCGATGACGGCGTCTTTGGGAATCAAGGCGTCGAGCGCGGGATCTTTGCGCTCGATGACGCCGAGGGTCATCGGTTTCTTGTCGTCCGCGTACGCGGGCAACGCCAAGGCGAGGGACAGCAGACACGGGGCGAACCGGGCGAACATGGGCGGCTCCGAAACGGCGCGGCGGGGAGGTAATCGAGCGATTCCTTGATACTGTACCGCAGCCACCGCGCCGAACAAGCGGATTCGCGTCGGGCCGCCAATCGTGTCCAGCGAGAACACACACACCCTCGCGTGGAATCGATTCCAAAACGCTGGACACGTTTCCGACTCGCTGGACAGACCAGACCGGACAACAGCTTGCGTCGGGCCGAATCGACGCAAGTCGGTGTTCACGATCGGAGGACGATGCGTGAATCGACTGGACAGGCGGTTGTCGGAATTGCGATTCCGCCGGAATTAGGGCTGACGTTCCGCGCGCGGTACTGTTAAATTCGCACATCCGCCGTTTGGCTCCCCATCGGCCCCTCTCGCATTCGTCCGTTCCAACCGACCGAGGGTTCCCCCTTGTCCGCCGCCACCATCGATACACCCACTGCATCCCCGGCTCCGACCGGCCACCCCAAGGGCTTCTGGTACATCTTCTCGGGCGAACTGGCCGAGCGCGCCAGCTTCTACGGCATGAAAGCCGTGCTGACCCTGTACTTGGTGCACGCCTACGCTTACTCGCGCGATGAAGCGAGCAAGACTATGCACCTCTACGTCGCGGGGTGCTACTTCACCACGTTGATCGGCGGCTTCATCGCCGACCGCTTCCTCGGCAAGTATTGGACAATCGTGATCTTCGCGGTCCCGTACATCATCGGCCAATTCATCGTCGGGTTGTCCATCGAGTACTTGACGTACGGAGCTCTCATCCTGCTCGCGTTGGGCAGCGGCATCATCAAACCGAATATCTCCACTCTGATGGGGATGACCTACAACCAGCAGCGACCGGGGCAAACTCTGCTGCTCAGCCGGGCGTTCTCCTATTTCTATATGGCGATCAACATCGGCTCGTTCCTATCCACCCTGATCTGCCCTTGGCTACGCGACACCTTCGGCAAGATGATCCCCGATCCCGCCGATCCGAAGGGCGAGAGGATGATTCCGTCCGACCCGGAAACCGGCTACTTGGTCGCGTTCTCCTTCCCGGCCGTCCTCATGTGTCTCGCATTCGCGCTGTTCGCCATCGGCAAGAAGCATTACGCGGTCGAAGTGATCGATAGGCGCCCATCGACCCCTGAGCAAGCCGCGGCCAAGTGGAAGATCGTCGGCCGCGTCTTCGGGCTTTTCTTCCTGATCATGTTCTTTTGGGCCATCTTCGATCAACACGCCTCGACGTGGATCTACTTCGCCGAAGATTACCTCGATTTGAATGTGGCCGGGTTTAAGATCGCTCCCGATTCGATCCAAGCGTTGAACCCGCTCTTCATCGTGTTGTTCGTCCCGCTGATGAACGGGCTATACGCATACCTGGCCCGGAAAGGGTGGAATATCCGTCCCACCGACAAGATGATCGCCGGGTTCGTGCTCACCGCGCTCTGCATGGGCATCCACGCCGGGGCGGGCTATGCGGCCCAAGGCCCCGACGGCGGCATCAACCGCGTCACGATCCTTTGGCAGGTCTTCGCGTTCGTCATCATCACGGTCGCGGAAATCCTGATTTCGGTGACGGGGTTGGAACTCGCTTTCACCGCCGCCCCGCAATCGATGAAGAGCTTCGTCACCTCGCTATGGCTCGTCACGGTCGGTGCGGCGAACTTGTTCGTGGCCACGCCGGTCACGCAGATGTACCCGAACGACAAACCCGGCTGGATGCCCAAGTTCGCCAACGCCGCGGACTACTTCTCGTTCCTCACGGTGTCGATGCTCGTGGTCGCGGTGATCTTCTTCTTCGTTGCCAAGCGCTTCAACCGCGTTCAGCCGACTGTGCCGACGTGAGGTCGTGATCGGGACTGGGAGATGTCCGTGCGTCTCCCCATCTGGTCGGCGTTGTTAGTCGGACGTGCCGGCGACGGAGTACGATCGCGCAAGGCGGAATGCGATGGGCACCGAGATTCACCACTCCGTCGCCGGCGCGTCCGGCTAACACACCACTCGCGTCTGCTTTTGTCCGGTCGCGCAGAGCGGCACCAGCGGACAAACCTCGCAGCGCGGGGTGCGCGGCAGGCACACCATTCGCCCGTGGACGACCAGCCCGATGTGCAATTCTTTGCTCCGGCCGGTCGGGACAATCCTCGCCAACGCTTTCTGCGCCGTCGTGTGATCCAATCCGCGCGGGATCGCGCCGAGCCGTTCGGCGATGCGGATGACGTTCACATCCGCGGGGAACACATCCATGTCCAAGCTGTACATCATGACGCAGAAAGCCGATTTCGGACCGACGCCGGGAAGACCGGTGAGGAACGCGAACGCGGCTTCGGGATCGAGCGCGCGCAGGTAGCGGGATGGGTTGGGCGCGCCGGCTTCGATCAGGGCTTTGGCCAACGCGACGATCTGTTTGGCGCGCGTCGCGGCCAACCCGCCCGATTCGATGCAAGCGCGCACGCCTTTCACTTTGGCCCCGGCCAGTGCCGCGAGCGTCGGGTACGCGAGGTGCAGCGCCCGGTTGGTCCGGCGGTATTGCGCATCCGCGGTTTTGGCCGAGAGCAGGATGTAGAAAATCTCTTTGACGGGATTGCGGAAGTTGCCCAAGCCCGGCACGCCGTAGTCTTCGACCAGCCGATCCGCGATCCACGACCAGCGCTCGGGCCACTTCGAGCGCGGGTTGCGCCGCACCCCCAAGATCCGCGCCGAGAGATCGCTCATGTCCGGATTCTAGTGGTCGGTCGCGGCTGGCGTGTAGCCCTCTCGCTCCGCGAGAGGAGGGCGGATCGA
>JAYTBD010000963.1:0-6268 GCA_043737155.1 Fimbriiglobus sp.
GATGGGTCAGGCTTCGTCTTCGACGACGTCGGGCCACTCGGTGTGGAAGGGTTTGCCTTCGGGTTTGTCGAGGCGCTCGTAGGTGTGGGCGCCGAAGTAGTCGCGCTGGGCTTGCAGCAGGTTCGCCGGCAGGCGGGCGCTGCGGTAGCCGTCGAAGTAGGCGAGGGCCGCGCTCATCGCCGGCGTCGGGATGCCGTTGGTCACCGCCGCGGCGACGACGCGGCGCCAGCCCTCTTGGGCCTTCGCGATCTCGGCCGCGAAATAGGTGTCGACGAGCAAGTTCGCCAATGTCGGGTTGCGGTCGAACGCCTCCTTGATCTTGCCGAGGAAGGCGCTGCGGATGATGCAGCCGCCGCGCCACATGAGCGCGATACCGCCGTTGTTGAGGGTCCAGCCGCTCGCCTTAGCTTGGGCGCCCATGAGGTCGTAGCCCTGGGCGTAGCTCACGAGTTTGCTGGCATAGAGCGCCATTTCCAGATCGTCGATAAACGCCTGCTTGTCGCTGGTCACGTGCGGCAGCGGGCCGGTCAGAATCTTGCTCGCGGCGACGCGCTTGTCTTTCTGGGCGCTGAGGCAGCGGCTAAAAACGGCTTCGGAAATCAGCGTCAGCGGGATGCCCTGCTCGGTCGCGGCGTCGATGGTCCACTTGCCCGTGCCCTTCTGCCCGGCCGTGTCGAGGATCGCATCGACGAGAGGCGAACCCGTTTCCGGATCGACGTAGGCCAAGATCTCCGAGGTGATTTCGATGAGGTAACTGTCGAGAGCCCCTTTGTTCCAACCCGCGAACACGTCCGACATTTCCTTCGGCTTCAACCCGACCAGCGAACTCAGCAAGTGGTAGCCTTCGCAGATCAATTGCATGTCGCCGTATTCGATGCCGTTGTGCACCATCTTCACGAAGTGCCCGGCCCCCTGGGGTCCGACCCAGTCGCAGCAGGGCACATTGCCGTCCACCTTCGCGGCGATGCTCTGGAAAATCTCCTTCACCTCGGGCCACGCTTTCTCGTCGCCGCCGGGCATGATGCTCGGCCCTTTCAACGCCCCCTCTTCGCCGCCGCTGACGCCGGTGCCGATGTAGAGCAGGCCCTTGGCGTTGGCGGCGGCCATCCGGCGCGCCGTGTCCGTGAAGTGCGTATTGCCGCCGTCGATGAGAATGTCGCCCGGTTCCAGATATTCCTCCAAGCTCAGGATCGTGGCGTCGACGGCCGCGCCGGCCTTCACCAGCATCATGATCTTCCGCGGCCGCTTGATGCTCGCCACGAACTCCTGCGGGGACTTCGCGCCGACGAACTTCTTGCCCGCCCCGCGACCGTTGATGAACTCGTCGACTTTGGATGTCGTGCGGTTGAACACGGCGACGGTGTAGCCGCGGCTCTCCATGTTGAGCACGAGGTTTTCGCCCATCACGGCGAGGCCAATCAAGCCGATGTCGGCGGTCGCGGTAGCCATGGCACAGATCCTCGGAAGCGCGGTGAGCAGTGATAGCGTCAGGATATTCTGGCGCCGCGGCGTTGCAACAGTATGGATCGGGCAGAAATCCGGTGACCCGGCCCGAATTCGCCACGTCCATCTTCAACACCCGGCACAATCCCCCGGCGCCGCGCCCGATTGCGCTCCATGCTTTCCCGACCGCTCAGACAGGTCGACCGATGCCCCGGGGTTGAAATGGATCGCCAGCCTCTCAACATCCGCGGTGCGGCGCGAAGTCGGCGCACGCCCGAAATTCCCGGCGCGTCCCCTCCGCCGACCGCGGGTGCGGATCACCTAGCGGGCGCGGTGTCCATGGATTTGAATTATCCCCCGCGCGAAGTCGACAGCCGGTTGCTACCCCGCCCCGAGTTGGTCAACGGCGGCCTGCGCAAGCTCTTGGACTCCGTTCCCGGGGCGGTGTTCCAATACGAAATCGGACCGGACGGACGGGATCGGTTCATTTACGTCAGCCCGGCGTGCACCTCCATTTGGGGCGTGACTCCCGAAGAGGCCTACGCCGATGCGGGCAACGTTTGGCGGGCCGTCCACCCGCACGACGTCGCCACTCACCGCGGGGACGTGGCCGAGCATCTCGCGGGGCCGGAAGCGCGCAAGACTTACGAATATCGCATCGTGAAACCCGACGGCGAGATCCGATGGATTCAAGCGACTCTGATCAAAGGGGTCGCGGCCACCGGCTCTGTCCTGCTCCACGGCGTCGCGGTCGACAAGACCGATCAGCGCCGCGCAGTCGAACTCAAAGTCGCCAACGACGCCCTCGCCCGCGCCGCCGTGCTCAAAGATGAATTCCTCGCGAGTATGAGCCACGAGCTGCGCACGCCGCTGACGTCGATCCTCGGGCTGACCGAAGCCCTCGGCGAGGGGGTTTACGGCGAACTCGAAACCATGCAGAAGCGCAGTCTCCAAACCATCGGCAGCAGCGCCCGGCACCTCCTCGAACTCATCAACGACATCCTCGATCTGTCGAAGGTCGAAGCCGGGATGCTCGATCTCCACCGCGAGTCGGTCCCGGTGGCGCCGATGTGCGAAATGGCTTTGCTGTTCGTCAAATCGATCGCGTACAAGAAGCGGATCCGCCTGACATTCACGGCCGACCCGCACGCGCAGTTCGTCCGGGCCGACCCGCGCCGGTTGAAGCAAATCCTCGTGAACTTGCTCGGCAACGCCGTGAAGTTCACCCCCGATAGCGGTTCCGTCGGACTGGAAGTCAGCGCGGACGCGACCGCCGGACTGCTCCGCTTCGCCGTCTGGGACACCGGCATCGGGATCAGCCCCGAAGACCAGCCGCGGCTCTTCCAGCCCTTCGTCCAAGTCTCCGCGGGGCGGACCAAGCAATTCGTCGGGACTGGGCTCGGTCTTTCGCTCGTCAGGAAGATGACCGAATTGCACGGCGGCCGCGTCGGCGTGGACAGCAAGCCGGGATCGGGGGCACGCTTCACCGTGGAACTCCCGTGGGATGCGGGGGCCAAGAAGAGCGATCCGGGCATCGTCACCACGCCGTCGCCGGCGCTCGATGGGCGCGGCTTGCGCGTGTTGCTGGCCGAGGATTCCGAACCGGTCGTCCGCATGGTCTCCGATTATTTGCGCGGGCGCGGATACGAGGTCACCATCGCCCGCAACGGCCACTTGGCCGTCGAACTGGCCTTCGAGACCCGGCCCGACATCATCCTCATGGACGGCCATATGCCGGGGATGAACGGCATCGACGCCATCAAGCTGCTGCGCGACCACCCGATCACGGCGCCGGTGCCGATCCTAGCCGTGACGGCCCAAGCCATGGCGGGCGACCGCGAGAAGCTGCTGGAAGCCGGGGCCACCGACTACCTCAGCAAACCGTTCACCCTGCGGGCGCTCACGGCGAAGGTCGCCCAGTTGCTGCACGCCAAACCGACCGCCCACCCGGAGTGACCCCATGCCCGCGCTTCCCACCGTTCTGATCGTCGACGACGAGCAGTCCTGCCGCGATACCCTCGAAGCCCTGCTGACGAATCAAGGCATGGGCTTGGTCTTCGCCTCCGACGGCCGGCGGGCGTTGGAACTGGCGCGGGCCGAACCGCCCGACCTCGTGCTGCTCGACGTGATGATGCCCGGCTTGGACGGCTTCGACGTCTGCGCCCAACTCCGCAACGATCCGGTGCTCGCCGAGGTGCCGATCATCCTCGTCACCGCGCTCGACGATCGCGACTCGCGCCTCCGCGGCATCGAGAACGGCGCCGACGACTTCATCGTCAAACCGTACGACCGCATCGAGCTGCGCACCCGCATCCGCGCGCTGCTGCGGTTGAACCGCTTCCGGCGTTTGAACCAGGAGCGCATCAAGTTCGACTGGGTCGTCGAGCACGCCCACGACGGCTATCTCACGCTCGACCGCCACGGCAAGATGACCTACGCCAACGCCGCGGCGCGCCGGGAACTGCACCTGCCGACGCAGCCGACGAAGCGCGATTTCTGGATCACCGCCTCGGCGGATCACGCCGTCGTCGGCCGGGAGTCGAGGGCCGCCGACCCGGCCGCGCCGGTCTACCTCGTGCGGCCGGAGAACCCCAACGGCACCGGGGTCTGGTTCTTTTTGGAGCAGTTCACCGTGCCCGGCGACACGACGGCCGAGTCGGTCATCCGCCTCCACGACATCACCGAAGAACGGCGGATGCGGCAATCGCTCTGGACCTTCCGGACCTGCCAGAAACACAAGATTCGCATGTCGGTGTCGAAGTCGCAGCAGCGCAACCAAACGGCGGAAGCGGGTCGCGGGGCCAGGCTCGACGAGACAATCCCCGTGTTGCAGAACTGGGTCGAGCAGGCGGCGCCGGCCGGCAGCACCGTCGCCGTGCACGGGCCGCTCCCCGAGCGCGGCTTGGTCATCCCTTTCGAAGGCTTCGCGCTGGTGGCCGTGGAACTGATCGCCTTCGCCCGCAAGCCGATGAGCCAGAATCCCGGCCCGGCCCGGTTCTCCCTCCGGCCCGACGACACCTCCGAGAATCTCACCGTGACGCTACGGGTGCCCTACCGCGGGGCCGATGCGACGGAGCTGGCCAAACACTGGTCGCCGAGCTACCGAGTTCGCAAAGACGACACCCCCGAGGAGGACGACACCCACACGGCCGGCGAAGCGGCCTCGCTGATCTGGAACATCGGCGGCCGCGTCGAAACGCGCGTCGATCCGGAAGGCGAGTGGGCCGAAGTGGAACTGACGATCCCTTATCAGCTCACGGAATTACCGGTGCTCACCGGCGGCAACTACTACCGCGACGGCGACTCGCTCTTCGGCGGGTGACCTCACGGCAGCATAGACGCCACGGCGACCATCGCCCCCGGCACCGCGAGCGGCGAGGCGCTCCCGCCGGCGGCGACGGTGAACTTGGTGCCGTAGCCGTTCGCGGTCGGGTCGCGGAAAACGAGCAGTTGCCGGCCGTCGAGATCGAGCACCCAGCATTCGGGGATGCCGGCCTTGGCGTAGAGGTCGACCTTTTCGTTGGTGTCGTACTTCAGCGATGTATCCGAAACTTCGATGAGCAACGTCGCCGTAGTCGGATGCGATGTGTAATCCGCGGGGCGACCCGTCACGACTGCCACGTCGGGTTCGGGATCGAGCCAAAGCCCGAAGACGAGCGGTTTCTGCACGCGCACGTGAAACGCCCGGCCGAAGAGATCGCGGATCAGGTCTTCGGTCTTGGTGGATGCGATGGCGTGCGGCGGGTTCATCGGGCCTTCCTCCAAGATCGTGCCGTCGATGAGCATCGCCCGCCGGCCTTCGAACACGCCGAGTTCGCCGAGGCGGTGGAATTCGTCGACGGTCCAAAGCTTGGCGGCGGGTAGACTCACCGCCTTGGGTGCCAGATGCGATGGTAGCGGAGGAGCGAGCAGGGTCATGGATGCGATCTCGAAGGGAGAATTTGGCTATATGGCCCGACGTTACCCGCGCTCGAGCCATCCAATTCTTCTGATGAACACGGTTCGGGAACTGTCGTGGATGCCGAAGACCACAAACAGGGGCGCGGCGAACGCGATGCGCATCCGGATGCCGGCGTAGGCGAGAAGGTCGCGCGATTCACCGAACTCGTCCGGCGTCCGTTCCAATTCTTCGACGATCCATCTCGCCGCCTTCACGGCCAATGGCAGAATTCCCTTTGCATCGGCCTGAGCAAAAACAGCTTGGAGTTCGTCCGAATTGCGACTGGCATTCGAAATCTGGTAGTGACCGTTCATCAACGGCCCGCCACTCGACGTTCGAATTCGGCGACGATATCGGCCAGTGGTTCGCCCCGGGGCGCCGTCATCATTTCGCGGACTTCTTCCGGGGTCGGCGTCCGGTAGGGGTCGGGGCCGTACAGCAGGTAATTGGCGCTCGATTTGTAGAAATCGCGCTCGGCTCGGACCCGGATCAATTCCGCTTCCACGGCGACGAGCCGAGCGGCGAGTTCTTCCGGCGTCTCGGAAATCATGACCGTTCCCCGGGAGTTGAACGAAAGATTTATTCTACCCGACTAACACTGCTTCGATCAGCCTTTCCCCAGTACCAGATCGACGACCCAACAACCGCGGACATGGACGCCCGGTTCCCGGCAATGCAAAAGCACATCCGCGTTCGTGCAACCGGCTTCTTTGAGCGCATCGGCGAGAATCGGCATCGCGGAGAAGTTGGATCGGATCCTCTGTTGCGAGCCATTTGAATACGGTCACGGCTCATCTCCATAGATCCGGCGAGCGGCACGGCGTGAGCGTGCCGTGGAAGCGAAAACTCCGACTGCAACCGTCAGCTCGATGCGGCTGCCACGGC
>JAYTBD010000964.1:0-2517 GCA_043737155.1 Fimbriiglobus sp.
GTCTATGTCTTCGCTCTCGGCAGCTTGGCCATCTACGGCGTCATCCTCGGCGGGTGGTCGTCCGACAACAAATATTCTCTGCTCGGCTCGCTGCGATCCTCGGCGCAGATCATCAGCTACGAAATCCCCCTCGGCATGAGCATCGTCGGCGTCATCCTCTTCGCGGGGTCGATGAATTTGGAAACGATCATCGCCTGGCAGAAGCAGAACGGTTGGTTCGTCGCGTTCCAACCGCTCGCTTTCCTGCTATTCATGGTCAGCGTCTACGCCGAGTGCAACCGCCTTCCGTTCGACTTGCCCGAGTCCGAACAGGAACTCGTCGGCGGCTACCTCACCGAATACGGCAGCTTGAAGTTCGGCATGTTCATGCTCGGCGAATACACGCACATGATCACGACGAGCTTCCTCATGAGCATCGTCTTTTGGGGCGGCTGGAGCCTCTTCGGACTCGAAGATAGTTTCGCCGACCCCATCGCTGCAATCGTGTTGAAGGCGGCGATTCTCGGCGCGAAGATGCTCGGCTTCCTTTTACTGTATATCGTCGTCCGCTGGACGATTCCGCGGTTCCGATTCGACCAATTGATGAGTTTGGCGTGGAAGGTGATGATCCCGCTGTCACTGGTGCATCTGCTGGCCGCGATGATGGTGCGCGAATACGACTTGTCGAACTGGACGTTGACGGGAATCTCGGTCGGGTTGTTCATCGGAGTGGGGTTGATCGCCGCGGTGAAGAAGAGCGCTCCGAACAACACCCCGCGCCGCAAGGTAATTCCGAAGATGCTCCCGCGGGTGATAGCGGGTTGATTCTTGGGTTTGACTACCGTAGGGGCACCCCTTGTGGGTGCCCGGCCAAAGAATGCTGTGACGACCCGTGGATCGATGCTGCCCCCGGCATCCATTTCCGGACACCCACAAGGGGTGCCCCTACAGGGTCGGGATGAATTCGGCTTGTGCGATCTTGAGAAGTGGCGTCACGCGGAGCGTGACCTACGAAAGGATACCGAAGAAATGCCCATCGCCGAAGCGGACATCAAGTGGGTCGAAGCCCCGAAGCTCGGCTTCTTGGAGCAGCTCTACCTCCCCATCGTGTACGACGGGTTGAAGACGACCCTCGGCCACATGTTCGGCAAGAGCCGCACGGAATCGTACCCCGAGCAAGAGCCGAAGCTGCCGCCGAATTACCGCGGCGTGCACCGTCTGAATCGCGACGAGCAAGACCGCGTGAAGTGCGTGGCCTGCTACATGTGCGCCACGGCCTGCCCGGCCCATTGCATCGACATCGTCGCCGCCCCGGCCCCGGCGGGTTGGACCGATCGCGAGAAGTATCCCGAGACGTTCGTCATCGACGAACTCCGCTGCATTTACTGCGGGATGTGCGAGGAAGCCTGCCCCGTGGACGCCATCGAACTCACGACGCTTTACGACCTCACCGGCCTGAGCCGGGAGCAGATGATCTTCGACAAGGAAAAGCTGCTGAGCGTCTTCGATCAAACGACCGAAGCCGGTACCGACCCGGTGCGGAGCCGGGCCGGGAACCTCGGTCCCGCATCCGAAGGACAGCCGAACGTCAAGCCCTAGCCGGCCCCCTAAAGTGTGCTTGTTCGATCACCCGCCCGCAAGGTTCCGATGCCGCCCGAATTGAACGATCCGAAATTGCAACTCGTCCTCGCACTCGCCCTGGGAGTTTGCGGGGCGGTACTGCTGTTGCCCCGGCCGAAGTCGCGCTCCATCGCGGGGGGGACGTTCCTACTCGTCGCCGCGATGGCGGTACTCGGACTGTTCGTCTCGCATACCTTCGGTCGCCCGATCAGGGCGCTCGTACCCGATATCTTGTTCTGGCTCTTCTCGACCGGGGCCATCGCATTCGGCGTTCTGCTCGTCGTGCAAAGGAACCCGGCCCGGGGGGCCATCGCGTTCGCGTTCGTCATCCTCAGCAGTTGCGGGTTGTTCCTGCTGCTCGCCGCGCCGTTCCTCATGGCGGCGACCATCATCATCTACGCCGGGGCGATCATCGTCACGTTCCTGTTCGTGCTGATGCTCTCGAACGTCAGGGGGCCGTCGAACGAGAATGACCGCTCCCGCGAACCGCTGCTCGGGAGCTTGGCCGGATTCGCCTTCATCGGGCTGATATTGTTTGCCTTGCTCCAAACCAAACCCGTGGACGCGGCGGAATCGACCGTGACTTCGGAATTCTCGCTCCCGGCCGCACTGCTCTCGAACGGGGATCGCTCCGCTCTCCGCGATGTCCGGAACGAACTCGACGCGGCTCTCGCCGGCGACGATGCCAAGGCCGCGGGTGAGCACGCTAAAAGCGCCCACGACAAACTCGCGGTGGTCATCGGCGGCGACGGCGTCACCGGCGAGACACCGCCCGTACTCGAACGCCTCCGACCGCTGATCGACGATCCGAAGAAACCGACGACGCACGATCCCCGCTTGCTCGCGTTCACCGCCCACACCCTGCAACTGCAGAAGACCAACGGCGAAGTCGAAGACGAGTATCTGTTGGCGCAACCG
>JAYTBD010000965.1:0-6256 GCA_043737155.1 Fimbriiglobus sp.
ATCACCTCGGAGGCGGTCGCGGCCGACGAAGTCGCTAAGGAGGCGCTCACCCGCGCCCGCGACATGAAAGTGAACCGGGACAACGATCTCCGACGAGCCTCGGAGTTGAAGGCGAAGTTTGACTCGTTGACCATCGACGTCCCCTGTTCGGCGTGCGGGAACAGTGTCACGGCCGAACACAAAGAGCGCGAAATCCGCACGGCGACGGACGACCATTCCCGGTTGCTCGAACTCGCGGCGAAGTGCGGGTTCGATGCGGCTTCGCGCGCGGCGAAAGCGACCGCGACCGAGCGGACCGAATTGGAATCGCGGTTGCGCGCCCGCGATTCCCTGGCCGAGCGATTGGAGAGCAAGCGGCGCGATCTCGAAAACTTCGGCGGCACCTCGGACTCCGCGGAAATCACACTCCAAGTCGCGGGATTGACCGCCGTCGCAGAGGCGGACGAATGCGCGCAATCCGCCGCGGATGCGGAGTGGAAGCGACTCGACGACCGATCCGCCCAACTCGCGGGCGATCTCCGCGCGGCCATTACTGCTTCTCGGACGTCGGTCCAGTCCTACGAAACTTTCGCGAACAGCACCGGAGCGGATCGCGTGCTTTGCGCCACGTTCATCGAACGACTCCCGGTTGATCGACGCGCCGCCACGGCGGCGGACGTAGCCGAGTCCGAAACTGTCTTCGTGCGGTTCGCCCAAGGCAAGATCGTCGACGAATATGAGCATCTCCAACTCGACGGAGCGCGCCGGGAGGAATGGCAGTCCCAGATGGCCGAGTTATCCGCGCTGCTCGACGCCATCCCGCTAGACGCACGCCGGCCATTGCGCGAAGCCGAAGAAGCCTGCGACAACGCCAAGAGATTTGCCATCGGTGCGGAGGCGGCGTGGCAAATTGCGCGCGATGCCTCGGGCGAGTTGCACCGCCGGAGCGCGGCCTTCGCGGAACTTTGCTCGCAGCTTTTAGCGGCGGAACGGGCGGCCGCTGTCCATGCCAAGCTCCACGATCTCCTCGGCAACGGTGGCTTGCTGCGCGAATTGGTCCGCGTCGCCGAAGTCGAGATCGTCCGCTTCGCCAACGACTCCCTGCAAAAACTCAGCGACGGCGATTTGTCGCTCGAACTCAGCCGCGAGCCGAAGAAGGAGACCGAAGCCCTCGTGCTCGTGGTGCGGCGATCCGAATCTTCCGAACCCATCCCGGTGGCGATGCTATCGGGCGGTCAAAAATTCCGCGTCGCGCTCGCCATCGCGCTCGGCATCGGGCAGTTCGCCTCGGGACAGACGCGGCCGCTCGAAAGCGTCATCATCGACGAGGGTTTCGGCTCCCTCGACAAGAATGGCCTACGCACCGCCGCGGAGGAATTGTGTCGGTTGAAGCAGCACCTCAAGCGGATTATCCTCGTCAGTCATCAAGAGGAATTCACCGATCACTTTCCCGTGGTGATCCGATTGGAGAAGGGCGACGCCGGGGTCATCGCAACGACCATCCGGCGGTGAATGGACGACCGCTGTCTTTGTTGGAATTCAACCTTCAGGTTGTCTCCGTCGGGCGAGTCTTCGAGGCCCGACGCCGGGGAGGTCGAGCCTCGAAGACTCGGCTCGACCAACGTATCGACACTCGTCAGCACGCGAAGACAACCTGAAGGTTGAACTCCAACAAAGGCAGCGGTCGTGTCGGCGAGTCAGTCCGGAAGAATGACCCATCGACTTCGATCCTCGCAAGGAGTACAGTCCGGCGATCCCTTCCGCCCGCAGGCCCGCCCATGCAAACCCGCCTCAAGGTCCAGCTCTCGGTGTTCATGTTCCTTCAGTACTTCATCTGGGGATCGTGGTACGCCAGCTTGGGCACTTACTTGAAGTTCACCCTCAAAGTGAGCGGGGACGAAACCGGGCTGGCCTACGGGGCCTTCGCGGTCGGGTCGATGATCTCGCCGTTCTTCGTCGGGCTGATCGCCGACCGCTACTTCGCCTCGGAAAAGATGCTCGGGGTACTGGGGATCGCCGGCGGATTGCTCCTGTTCCTCCTGCCGATGGCCGAGAGCTTCGGCGAGTTCTACGGTCTGCTGACCCTCTACTGCGCGTCGTTCGCCCCGACCCTCGCGCTCGGAAACTCCCTTTCGCTCCATCACCTCCGCGATGCCAAGCGCGACTTCCCGCGCGTGAAGATATTCTCGGCCGTCGGCTGGATCGCGGGCGGGGTCGTCTTGAGTCTGCTGGGCGGAGAGAAGACGGAGGTGCAGTTCTACCTCGCCGGGGGCGTGTCCATCGCGTTCGGGATTTTCGCGTTCACGCTGCCGCACACGCCGCCGCGGAAGGTCGGGCGCGATGTCTCCGTCGGCGAAATCCTCGGGCTCGACGCTTTGGGACTGCTCAAGAAGCCGTCGTTCGCCATCTTCATCGGCTGCATGTTTCTGATCTGCATTCCGCTGTACGCCTACTTCGTCAACATGTCGGTTTACCTGCCCGAGTTGGAATGGGAGAACACCACGGCGAAGCTGTCGCTCGCGCAGGTGTCGGACGTGATCTTCCTATTCTTGCTGCCGCTGATGCTCTTCCGCTTCGGATACAAATGGACCATCGCCGTCGGCATCCTCGCGTGGTCGGTCCGCTATTTTCTGCTGGCCGGGAGCGTGAATTCGGGCGCGGAGGCGCAAGCCGCGCTGATCTTCGGGGCGATCCTTTTGCACGGCGTCTGCTACGACTTCCTGTTCATCGCCGGGCAACTCTACGTGGATGACGAAGCCGACGAGCGCATGCGCGGCGCGGCCCAAGGCCTCATCGCGTTCATCCTCTGGGGGGTCGGCGCATTCGTGGGGACGCTGCTCGCGGGTCGGATTATGGCGGCGAACAAGCTGGTCGAACCGGCGGGGAAAATCGAACACAACTGGGCGACCATCTGGATGTTGCCGGCCGTGGGGGCGGCGATCGTGCTGATCGTGTTCTTGCTCTTTTTCCGCGAGCCGACCAAGAAACCTTCCGCCGAGGTTGCGCCCGCGGCCGTCGGCGAAGGGACGCCGTGAGATCGCCGCGATGTCCGCTCGATCCCGCGCGGAATAGAATGGTAAACTTTGTTGTTCCAGGTCCATAAAGATCGCATGACCGCACTCTTCTCGGCGATGACGCTCGACCAGATTCACTCGACCTATTTGATCTTCGCGATCTTGGGCGGCCTCGTCATCGCGGGCCTCGCGCTGAAGGCGATCGGGCTGGTCGGTTGGGGCGGGGAAGCGGTCGCCCGCGTCATCCGCGGGACGATCCGGACCGGATTCCGCCTCTGGGAGCGCTATCTCTCGTGGGCGGGGTGGTACACCCTCGTGGTTCTGGCGGGCGGGATTATCGCCGCGAGTTTGTGGTTCATCGGGTCGGGCGTCGCGTGGATCGCGATCCCGATCGCCGCGCTGTTGATCGTCGCCGGCGCGGTGACCTGCTTCGCCTACATGCACATCTCGTTCGAGCGCTACGAAGTCGGCCGCGGGTTCAAGGCCCTGCACGACCCGGGCAAAGGGCAAGAACTCGCCGTCGACCTGCTCCGATACGGTCCGCAGCTCGGCGTGCCCATGTTGGGGTCCGCGGCCGGGGTCACCCTCTTCGCCTTCGCCCTCCTGAATCAGGCCCTCTACGAATCGGGTGGGCAGTCGTGGTACCGGTTGAGCGATTCGGAAGCCCACCCCGGCTACTTGGACTTCCTCGCCTACACGATCGTGAACCTGCTGCGGGCCGTGGATATATTCGATCTCGCCAAATCCTACGAGTTTCTGAGCGTGAGCCTGATCCGCCCGACGGGCATGCCGTCGTCGCTACTTCTCAAAGCGTTCAAATCCTTTTTCACGGTCGTGCTGCTCCAGCAAGTCTTCGCTTCGCTCCGGCAAAATATGCTCTTGGCCGAGACGGTCACCGATTTTTGGTCGCCGCATTTGCCCGTCCGCGAACGGGCGCGGTCCGTTCTCCCCCAGTTCGGACCGGGCGCGGTGATTCCGATTTTGGTCGCCCTCCGCTCGGCCGCGAACCTGACGAAAGAGCAGCGGGAGCAACTGCCGGTGGTGCTCGCGGGGATCGGCCCGACGGCGATCCCCGGGTTGATGCGCCATTTGCACGACCGCCACGAGACGACCCGCGTCGTCACCTCGGCGGCGCTGGGGCTGTTGAAAGTCCGTGAAGCCGTGCCCCACTTGGCCGGGTTGGTCGGCGATTCAGTGGAGAGCGTCCGGCTGAACGCGGTGGAAGCTCTGGGGCGGATCGGCGAAGCCCACGCGCCGCGGAATGGACGTGCGCGGGCGGCGATAGCAGCCGCGCAGCCGAGATGGTGGCGACGGACGGCGCGTTGGATTCGCCATCCGCGTTTCAAATTGAAGACCGCCATCTCGGGAGACGAGGTCGTGCTCGCCGTCGTGCTCCTCGGGGGCGCTCTCAAAGATTCCTCCGCCGCGGTGCGCGGACGAGCGGCCGCCGCGACCGGACGGATCGGCCTCGCGGCGTCGGCGGTTTCCACCACCCTTCTCGAACTCCTCCGCACCGACGTCGACGATGTCCGCGTGCAGGCGGCCACCGCGCTCGGACTGATTCGAACCGATGATCCCGGCGCGATCTCCGCACTGGCGGAAGCGCTCGCCGACCCCAATGCCGAGGTGCGCGGCGCGGCCGCCCAAGCGCTCGGCGAGTACCGCGAATCCGCCCGGGGTGCGGTCCCGACATTGGTCGGTCTGCTCCAAGATGGAAACGAAGACGTGCGGGCGATCGCGGCCGCGGCGATCGCCAAGATCGGCGTGTCGGGCGAGGATTCGACGCGCCTCTTGGTCGATGGGTTGTCGAGCGCCGACAACGTCGTGCGCGCCCAGACGGCGGAATCTTTGGGACGCATCGGCGCCGCGGCGGAAACGGCGGCACCGGCATTGGCCGAGGCGCTGAACGACCCGAACGACCGGGTCCGGGCCAAGGCCGCGGAAGCGCTCGGGCGCATCGGCGAGTCGGCGGCATCGACGGCCGTGCCCGCGCTGATGCGCTTGCTGCGCGACGAGGACAACTGGGTCCGCGCACTCGCCGCGGAAGCCCTCGGCGAAATGGGGGAGTCCGCGGACGAGGCCGGCCCGGCCTTGCTGCGTTCGCTACGGCACGCCAACCCGCACGTGCGCGGCAACGCGGCCGAATCGCTCGGGAAACTGCGCTCCGAAAGCGCGCGACCCCATCTCGAAGCGGCTTGTTCCGACCCGGACACTTCGGTCCGCACCAAAGCCGTGCGGTCGGTCGGCACACTGGGTTCGCTCGCCGATTCGTCCAAACGGGTTCTGTTGACGGCGGTGGAAGATGCCGCGCCGGAAGTGCGGGCGACCGCCGCGGATAGTTTGGCGGAGTGGGCGCCGGAATGGCCCGATTCGATCGACTCGGTGCTCGTCCTAGTGGGCGATGGCAATTCCGATGTCGCCGAACATGCGCTGGGGGCTTTGCAGAAGTTCGCGGTCTATACCGATGCCGCTTTGGAAGCGGTCCTCGCCAGACTCCGCGACGCCAACGATTCTTGGATTCAATCGGTCGCGGCGATGACGCTCGGCCGCATGGGCGCGAGCGCCGCGGGGGCCGGGGCGGACTTGGCTTCCGTCGCGCTCACGGGCGATGTGGAACTGCGACAAGCGGCGATGCGGGCGTTGGCGATCCTGCAACCGCCCGAAGCCGCCGACGCGTTCTTGGCGGGGCTGCGCGATGCGGAAGCCGATGTGCGGAAGATCGCCTCCGCCGGATTGCAAAAGGGGGGAGTCGTCCCCGAGGGCGGTGTCGATGCGGTGATCGATGCGCTGCGCGATCCCGATATCCGCGTGCGGACGACGATCGCATCCGTCCTCGCTCGACTCGATCCGGTGCCCCCGGCCTCCATCGCGGGGTTGATCGAATGCGCGGCGCCGGGCAATGAAGAAAGCTTGCGAATGGCCGCGGCGATCGCACTGAGAGCGGCGGGCTCCTCGGTCCCCGCGCGGGTGATGATCGACTTACTCAAAGACAGTAACCAGAAAGTCCGGCTGGTCGCGGTCAGCGCGGTCATCGCCACCGACCCCGCAAATGCCGACGCCGCCGACGTGATCCGCGAAGCCATGGCCGACCCGAACCCCCGTCTGCGCGAGTCGGCGCTGAGCTTGATCGAGAACTCGGGCGAGGCGGTATCACTGTTCCGCAAGGATCTCGAAGCCGCACGCCTCGGGGACTCGGATCCGGGAATTGTGGAAAGGATCGATCGGCAGCTCGGCGCGATGACCGATGAAATCAATCCGGAGGG
>JAYTBD010000966.1:0-6253 GCA_043737155.1 Fimbriiglobus sp.
GGCACGGCGTCGGGTGTCGCGGACTCCACCCGACACCCTCGCTAGCGCATCGGGCTAAAGAGACATAATCTCTCCGGCCCGAACGGCCAAGAAGACGGATGCGGATGGCTATGCAAAGAGTGGAGCGTATGCTTCGATACCCGGCAGATGCGCCACTTCTTCCCATTGGGCCATGCCCGAGAGTGCGTTAGCGGTGAGCCAGAGGTGATGCGGATCGCGTTCATTGAGATAGACAGCTTTCAATGGTTCAAAGGCGAGTTGACGCGCATCCGGAATACCCAGTGCTCGGATCAAGCCTTCTCGAATGGCTGGGTGATGCAGAATGTCGAGATGCTTCACGAGTATGGGGAGTGCAATTGTTGGAAGGGCTTGTTTGCCAACATAATCATAGATGGATGTAACTGGAACGCCGATACTTAGCAGTTCTGCAATCAACGTTGCTTCATCGGCTGCGGCGACCTGCGCCCGTTCGGCAAATCGAACTCGTCGCGAATCGCGTTGAGCGACCCATGCCGGATCACTTTCGAGTTCACGCCTGAATTCTTCGGCGGGCATCCAAGACTTCTTGCCCATCGCTAATTACTCCCTCCGAAACTCCAACCCCACCTCGCCCAACTCAGCCTCCCCGGCTCTACCCACCTCAAAGCGAATGCTGTTCCTCGTCCGCATCACCGCGGTCACGTCCGCTTCGAAAGCATTCCCCGCAATGACATCACCAATCCTCATTCCATTCAACAGCACCACCCCCTGCCCCGGTACCCCATCGCACACTAACCACACCGTCTCTCCGTCATCCAGCGTCCGCGGGGAACCGAAGCTCCGCTCGAACACCGCCGACCCGTCGTCGGAGCGTTCGATGCTCCACGCCCCGCGCAAGCGGATCCGGTGGATCGCGGCCACGTCACCGCACCCCGGCGTGGGCCAATTCATCGACCGGTTCGGCGCGGAAAGCCTTCACTGTCTCGGCCAATCCGGCCGCGTCCAAACCCAAGTCCGCGAGGAGTTCGTTGCGTTCGCCGTGTTCGATAAACTTGTCCGGGTAACCCCGGCGGACCACGTGCCGCGTATCCAAGCCCGCGGCGTTGGCGGCTTCCAGCACGGCCGAGCCGAAGCCCCCTTGGAGTGTCCCTTCTTCCACGGTCACCACCAATGGCAGGTGTTCGATGGCCCGCAGAATGGTCGCGGCGTCGAGCGGCTTGACGAACCGCGCGCTGATAACACCGACGTTGATACCGTCCTCGCGCAGGTTCTTCGCGGCCGTCAAACAGGAAGTCGCGGTGGTGCCGAACGCGAGGAAAACGCCGTCCTTCCCTTCGACCAAGACTTCAGCCTTGCCCATCTCAATGGGTTGATGCGGCTTCCCGCGCGGGATCGTTTCCAGATTGGCCCGAGGGTAGCGAATGCTGACGGGACCGGGCTGCTTCTGGGCCCATTGCAACATGGGTTCGATGTCGGCTTCGTCGGCGGGGGCCAAGCACGTCATGTTCGGGAAGAGGCGCAGATACGGGATGTCGAAGCAGCCGTGGTGCGTGGGGCCGTCGGGGCCGACGATGCCGGCGCGGTCCACGGTGAACACGACCGGCAGATTCTGCAAGCAGACCTCTTGAAAGATTTGATCGAAGCCGCGCTGGAGGAACGTGCTGTAGATATCGACGATCGGCTTGGCCCCGGCTTTGGCCATGCCCGCGGCGAAGGCGACGGCGTGACCTTCGCAGATGCCGGCGTCGAAGAATTGCTTCGGAAAGGTGGAGCGGACCTTCTCCAGTTTGTTGCCCTGGCACATGGCGGCCGTGATGACGCAGGCTTTCGGATCGGCTTGGAGGGCGTTGTAGATGGCCCCGGACATCGCGTCGGTGTACGCCTTCGCCCCGCCTTTTTTCAGGCTGATGTTGAGGTTGTTTTCGCCGACGCACTCGAAGATGCCGGGGCTGTGATAGGTGACCGGATCGGACGCGGCTTGTTCGACGCCGTGGCCTTTGTTCGTGAAGATGTGCAACAGCAGCGGACCTTTTTGATGCTTCAAATCCTTGAGGATCTTGCGCAGGCCTTTGAGGTCGTGGCCGTCGACGGGGCCGAAATAGCGGAAGCCGAATTCCTCGAAGAGCATGCCCTCCTTGAAGTACACCTTCAAGGCGTCGCGCATCCCTTCGAGCGATGCGCGGGCCGGTTCCCCTATTAACGGGATCGCCTTCAACAAATCATTGAGCGTCTTCTTGCCGCCTTGGTAAATGCCGGACATTCGGTAGCTGTCGAGGTGCTTGGCGAGTCCGCCGGTGCGCGGGCAGATGCCCATCTTGTTGTCGTTGAGAACTACGAGGCAATTCTGATTCATGCCGTGGATGTTGTTGAACGCTTCGAAGACAATCCCCGACGGAAGCGCTCCATCGCCGATCACGGCGACCGCGTGGCGGTCGGTTTCCCCGAGTAGATCATCGCCCGCTTTCAGCCCGGAAATTGTGGAGACGCTCGCCCCGGCGTGGCCGGTGACGAAGAGGTCGTACGGCGATTCGGCGGGGTTGGGGAAGCCCATCAACCCGCCCTTGGTGCGGATGCTGCGGAACTTGTCGAAACGCCCCGTGATGAGCTTGTGCGGGTAGATTTGATGGCCGGTATCCCAGATGAGCCGGTCGCGGCGGAAGTCGTAGGTGAGGTGGAGCGCGAGGCAGAGTTCGACGACGCCGAGGTTGCTGGCGAAGTGGGCCGGCCGCGCGGTCATGACTTGCACGAGTTCGTCGCGGATCTCTTGGGTGAGCTGCGCGAGCTGATCCTCGGTGAGCTTGTGCAAGTCGGCCGGCGATTGGATTTTGGACAACAACTCTGGCATGTCAAGCCCTTCAATATTCATCACTCGACAACAAATCCGAAATCCGAAAATCGAAATCCGAAACAATTGGAGAAAGTCAGAATGAAGAAAGCCCGAAACGAATTTGAAAGTTCGCAACGTTCCTCTTCATTTTCCTCATTTATTTTTCAGGTATCGCTTGTTTCGGATTTCGATTTTCGGATTTCGGATTTAAATCAACGATCCCGATCCACTACGAACCGCGCCAAATCCGCCAAAGGCTTGCCGCGTTCGCCGAAAGTATTCGCCGCCCAGATGGCTTTGTCGGCCAATTCCTGGGCGCGCTTCCGGCTCGCGTCCAAACCCAACAGCACAGGGTAGGTCAACTTGCCCCGGGCCGCATCTTTGCCGGTGCGTTTGCCGGTCACCTCGGCGGAACTGTCCACGTCGAGCAGATCGTCGGTGATTTGGAACAGCAAGCCGAAGGCGTTGGCGTAGATGTCGAGCGACATGATCGCGTCGAAATCGATGTCGCGTTCACCTTGCGCCGCCATCAGTCCGAGCCGCAGCGCACTGCGGAAGAGCGCGCCCGTTTTGCGGCGGTGGATCGCTTCCAAGTCGGCCACCGTCGGCGTCGCGCTGCCGGATTCGTATTGGGTGCCGCACGAGATTCGCCCCTCCGCGGAGAGGTCGAGCACTTGGCCGCCGACCATCCCATGCGACCCGGCGCCGTTGGCCAACTCTACGATGCTAACCGCCGCGGTCTTGGCGGGGTAACCCCGGGCGACCGTTTCGAAAGCCAGTGTCAACAAGCCGTCACCGGCGAGAATCCCCAGCGCTTCGCCGAATTTCACATGGCACGTCGGCAACCCGCGGCGAAGATCGTCGTCGTCCATCGCGGGCAGATCGTCGTGGATGAGGGAGTACGTGTGGATCATCTCCAAAGCGCAGGCGGACGGTAGGGCCGTAGGTATCGCCCCGCCCGTGGCTTCGCAGGCGAGGATCACGAGCATCGGCCGCAGCCGCTTGCCGGGGGCCAGTAAGCTGTAGCTCATCGCATCCGCGAGGGCGGGCGGCGATCCGACCGTCAGCTTGGCGAGCGTCGTGCGCAAGCTCTCCTCGAAGAGAGCCTGTCGCGGCTTCAGATATTCCCAAATTTCGACAGACACCGGCCGGCCCCGTTCTCGGACGCGTCGGAAAAACGCGATGCGTCCATCATAGTCCGGCCCGGCCGCACGGCTGCGAACGCAGTGTACTTTGTGCAGCAAAGTAATCAAGTGGAATTGGCCCGCCGGCCGGTTTTCTCGACCGAGGCGGTGTGTTGGAAGATCGGCAAGATCGGCTTTCCATCGTCTGCGATCCCGGTGAGTTCTCGGATGCGCCGCTGAGCATTTTCGAGTTGCTCGTGACACTGCTTCACCAGTGCGATGCCTCGCTCATAGCGCGCGAGCGCGTCTTCCAGCGTGGTGTTGCCGTCTTCCAATTCGCGCAGAACGCGGTCGAGGTCCGCGAGGGCCTGTTCGAATTTCAGAGGGGTCGTTTCACTCGCCATGCTTCGCATCCGGTGGGGGTGAACTCGGGCCGAGAACGCGGCTGAAAATGTTCCCTTCGGCCAAACGGGTTTCGATGATCTCGCCGACGGCGACATCCGCGGCCGAGCGGAGCAGCGCGCCGTCGCCGCGTTTGGTCAAACTGTATCCTCGGGTCAGCACGTTGAGTGGGCTGAGGGCTTCCAATTGTGACACGGCCGCGGCGAGTTTCTCCCGTCCCGTGGAAAGCAGTTGAGCGCCCGCCCTCTTCAACCGAACCGAGCGGTCGTCGATCTTCTGCGCGGCGGTGCGATACCGGTCGAGCGGACGGCGCAAACCGGGACGATCCTCCAACTGCTTCACCGACTGCCGGGCATATTGAATCCGGGACGTGATCGCATCGGTCAGAAGGGTTTCGATCGCATGCAAATCCGATTCGACATCATCCCGGCAGCGCCGGGTGAGCGCGACAATCGCCGCGGTCGGAGTCAGGGCGCGGAAGTCGGCGACCAAATCGGCGATGGTCACATCCGTTTCGTGGCCGACCGCGGAGACGATGGGGACGCTCGAAGCGAAGATCGCATCGGCGACGATCTCCTCGTCGAATGCGGACAAATCGGCCGCCGCACCGCCGCCGCGACCGAGGACGATGGCGCAGAGCGGCAGTTTCCCCGCGCGCGATAATCGGCAGAGCAACCGCAGGCTTTCGGCGATCTCCTGCGGTGCATTCGGACCTTGCACCCGGCAATCCCGGACGATAATCCCCGTCAGAGGCCAGCGCTGCAGCAGCGATTCGATCATGTCGCGCACGGCCGCACCGGACGAACTCGTGACCAAGGCGACGTATTTGGGGAATTCCGGGAACCCCCGCTTGCGGTCGGGGCTGAAGTACCCGCGATCCAAGAGTTTGCGTTTGAGTTGCTGGAGAGCCAGTTCGGCGGCGCCGATCCCTCTCGGCTCCATTTCCAGCACTTCGAGCTGATACTTCCCCTGCGGCGCGTAAACCGTCAGCTTTCCCCGGCAGAGCATCTCCATGCCGTCGCGCGGTTCGAATCGCCGGCGGTTGGCCGCGTTGCGAAAAAGGCACGGGAGCACGGCACCCGAATCTTTGAGGCTGAAATACTGGTTCCCCGTCGGGGCGTGGTTTTTGAAGTTGGCCACCTCACCGGCGATCCAGACAGACGGGAATCCATTCTCGATCCGACCCTTCACGAGTTCGGTGAGCTGCGAAACCGTGTACGACGGAACGCCTTCGGGAATCGGCATGGTGGATCACCGCGAAGTCGTGGGATGCGCAATATATGGATTGTTCGCTTGTTCACCAAGGGGCGAGTGGTGAGCCGGATTGCGTTAGCGCCCTGAGTTTGCGATCTCCGGGCGCTTACGCGACCCGGCTCACCCCGTTATCTCTGCCCGCCCTTTCGCGGTTCACAATACAACAAGCCCAACCATTGCTCGCGGAGACCGCTGCCATGACCGCCCTGTCCGCCATCGGCGAAAAGATCCACGCAGGCGAACGCCTCACTGCCGAGGACGGCCTAACGTTGGAGCGCGATGCGGATTTGTTCCAACTCGGCGAATGGGCCAATCTCGTCCGCGAGCGCAAGAACGGCAACATCGCTTACTACAACGTCAACACGCACCTCAACCCGACGAACGTCTGCGTTTACCGCTGCCAGTTCTGCGCCTACCGCGCCGATTTGAATTCCCCCAAAGGCTACGTCATGTCAGACGAGCAGATCGTCGAACGGGCTCAGCAAACCACCGGGCGCGGGGCGACGGAACTCCACATCGTCGGCGGGTTGCACCACCTGAAGCCGTACGAATGGTATCTCAACATCGTCCGCATCATCCACGAAGCGTGCCCGAAGCTGCACCTTAAGGCGTGGACGGCGGTGGAATGGGACTGGTTTCAACGCCTGACCAAACGGCCCGTCGTAGA
>JAYTBD010000967.1:0-6249 GCA_043737155.1 Fimbriiglobus sp.
GGGCCGGGCGAGAGCGAGAAGAATCAAGACGGAAGAGCCGGCGAGACGATGATCGATTGGAAGCGGTGGAGGATTCGCGAGGCGAGCGTCGGCCGAACCATCCCGGGGTGGCCGAGACACCCGATGACCCCACCTTATGCGAAGCGACTTTTGGTCCAGTGAATGGGGTCCACTTCAGACTCTCTGGTACACTCGACCAAGTTGGCTGAATTCTCGTCACTGCTTTCCCATGACTGGTGCTCATGAGCGGGGAGCGGGCATCGTGTTTTCTTTTCGCTAGACGGCCTGAGAACACTTTGGCGCGTTAGAAGTCCAGCATTCGTCACGTAGCATGATCCCCAAGCCGCAAACTATAGAGTAGCGTCTATGAATCGAAGCACCTTGGATTGGCAGCAGAAGCGACGCATTCAAGGTTTGCCCACGCTATCCGCGTTGGTGGGTCCTACTGCGGTTGGCGTCCGGGAATGGGGACGATGGAATGCTTCCGTGCCCCGTACGGTGCTGAGTGGCTTGGACCTAACTGAGGTCGCCCGTGCTTGGTTTTGGAAAGTCGCGGACAGGCTAGTAGATTTGGCTTGGGATGTGTTCCGCGAGGCGTTGACAAGCGCCGGGAGCGAAGTCAGAATTGCCCAAGCGATGACTCGATACGATTTAGATCAATTATGGATTCAACTGCCAGACCGCAAATCCGATCGGGCGAAACTGACTTATCTTGTGCTCACGTCTGCTGTCGGCCACTTTCCGTTGAACTTCGAAACGGTCGAACTGGAACTAGGTGTCGGCTCCGTCTTGGTCGGATTGTGTGGAGTAGTACCGACCGATGAGTGGCCCGCTATCTTGTTGATTCCGCGTGGTGACGCGGCCGACTTCCGGGCAGCGATTCGCGGGTGGGAGCGAATCGCGGTCCGAGTCCCCCTTCTGCCGCTCGCGGTAAGTGTTTCGGCCGCTGTCTGGAACGTGACCGCAGGCGATTCGTCCCGTGAGATAGCTCTGGCCAGGGAAGGCCTCGTAGAGTTGTTCAGCGTGACAGCCACCGAACTCACGGAGAAACTCTTGGCTGCCGGGGTGGCGGAACCGCTTCCCCACGCCGCGATCAATCGGCTTGCAGCGGAAGGTTTGGATCCAGAGAGTGCCGGAACATTCGTGGCGGCAGTGGTCGAGTCGCGTCATACCCCCCACGCACTCGCGGAATTAGAGGGTCCTCACCGCAGCGCGGCCGAACTTTTCCTATTCGACTTGCTAGAGAGAATGCCGGAGACCCAAGGTCTCTTCGAACCCAACCGCCCGCTGGAATTCCGACACGGGCCAAGGTCGGCCGAAGCCGACATGGTGGCATTGACACTCAAACTGGTCATCGAAGTCGACGGGGGCTATTACCACTTGAACCCTGAACAGTACCGTCGCGACCGCCGGAAAGATCACGCCTACCAGCGGCACGGCTATTGGGTTCTGCGGTTTTTGGCGGAAGACGTCGTCGAAGCTTCGGAATCGATTTTGGTTACGATCTTGGACGCGGTCGCACTGCGCCGCGGTCCGATCACCCCGAGGTAATCGCTTTGTCCGACCGCGCCCACCCGCTCATGGAGCTGACGCTCGCCCGATTGCTGATGCCCGGGAGAAAGCCACCGGCGCCATCGGCGGTGCTCAAGGATCTGGCTCCGCTCATCCGCGGAGGTTTGACGAAAGATCGGATCGCCGATGTCATCGCGGAACTCCGCGCACTGGGGCTGCTGCCGGCGAAAGGCCAAGTATTGACCGAAGCCGGCCGCGCTCGCGCGTTGAAGTATCTCGGCCTCGCCGAGTTGCCGCCGAAATGCAATTGGGGAACGGTCCGGGCCAAGTACTTGATACCGAAAGCACTCGGCCTGAACCCTTGGTCGGACGCAGAGTCCGCTAGCGTGGGTAGCGAGGTCAAGCTCGCCGCCCGGCTGCTCAAGGACAAATACGCGCTATCTGTGCCGGCCGATACCGGGCTCCCGAAAGTACTCGAAGCGCTGGTATGCCGGTTGTTAGGCTATCCCGAAAGTGCCGACTTCGATCACTTGAAGGCGAATGTGCTCAGCCGCGAAGCCGGTGCGGTACCGCCACTCCCGGTGGGGGATGTGAAATCCGTCGCACCGCGGCTTTTGCTCGGGTCGAAGAAACGAGGCGTCGATGGTTATCGGGCCGTCGTGCTCAATGCGACCTTCGAAGATCAAGGCGCATCGCACTTCAAACCTGTTCCCGAAGCCAAGCCCGTCCCCGCAGACAAACCCGTTCCTGTTGAATTGAAGACCTTTGTGAAACACCTGACGGATGCGGCCGGGCGTAGTCCCACAGGTTGGTTCGGGGACGATTTGGTTTTCATCTCGCACGTGTGGAAGCATGTCCGAAACTCCGCCGAGTTTCAGACACTCGATTTCGTGGATTTTCAAGGGAAGCTCATCGCCGCCAACCGGGCACAACTTCTCACACTGAGCCGGGCCGATTTGGTGCAAGCGATGGATTCGACGGACATCAAGGAATCCGAAACATCGTATTTGAACTCGGTCTTTCACTTCATCCGCATCCGGAGAGCGTTGTGATGCACACATCCATCGATCCGCGTCAGACGGCCTACTGCTCACCTTCCGGACCGGAGGTGTTCAGCGGCATCGTCCATGGAAACCAGATTTGGACCCCTGACCCGTTTGATGTCGAAGTGATGCATGCTGAAGCCCGTGTCGCATTCTCGACGTTGTTGAATCGCGCTTCGGATGTGGAGTTGCCTTCGAGCGGAAAAGTTTTGCTGATCCTCGGAGATGGTGGCTGCGGCAAAACCCATCTGATGCGCGCCTTCCGCGCGGCGACCCACTCAGACGGCGCCGGATATTGCGGCTATCTGCAACTCTCGACGGAAACCGATCACTACGCCCGGTACGTGCTTTCTAAGCTGATCGATTCGCTCGAAAGGCCCTACAAGTCCGGCCAAGCCGAAACGGGTTTGAAGCGTATCGCCCGCAGCTTGCTGGATGCAATCGACATCAGCTCGGCCGAGGATCGTTCCAAGCTCTGTGACGACTTGATCGAACCGGCTGAAGTCGAACACCTAGTGCATCGCCTCGCGTACTTGGCCGTGCAACTGCCCCGTTTCCAAGGGATCAACATCAACGTCATCCGGGCGTTGCTCTTCACCCTCGCGAACGATGCCCGAATTCATTCGGTCGTGATCCAGTGGCTCCGGTGCGAGGATCTCTCCCGGCGCGACCGCGACTTGCTCGGCGACCTCGTTCCGCGACCCCAACCTGAGATGCCGGCGCAGACGATCCACTCTCTCGGCCGATTGATGCATGCGGTCGGTGGTGCCGCCTTCGTGTTACTCGTGGACGAGATGGAATCGACCTACGACGATAAACGAGCCGGCGGCGATCCCGGCGCGGCGATGCGTGCCGCTGTGAATTCGCTCGTCGAAATCGCGGACTCGGTTCCCAACTCCATCATTGTGCTCGGTTGCATCAAACAATTATTCAAGGGTATCAAACCACTACTGCCAGGAACGAAATTGGATCGCTTGCTCCAAGACCCCGAGCCGATCGAACTGAAAAGCGTTACGAATTTCGACGAAGTCCAAGCCATGTTGGCGGCGCGATTGGCTGCTATTTTCTTGGCGGCGGGCGTCGAAGCGGATCCCTACAACCCTATCGCGCCATTCCAGCCCGCCGAAATCGAAGCCCTCGTGGGCAGTCGCACCCGCGACATCCTCGATAACCTCCGCAAGCACCGTCAAGCGTGCATCGTCGCTCAGAGCTGGTTGAAGCCCGGATGGAACAAGGATGATGCGGCGATACCGCCCGTACCCTTTGAAGATCCTTGGTCGCGCCGGTGGAATGACCACCAAGCTGATTTCAAGCTGCCGACGCCGGATGACGAAGTGCAACTCGCTGAGTTGCTCGCGTTCGCGGTGCAAACAATCGGCCAGGAATTCCCGAGCGCTGCTCAGCTGTCGGCACATCGAGACGATCGCTTTGTCGATGCGAGCGTGCGGGGCGACCAACTGCTCATCGCCGTTTGCAATCGGGGTGCCCAGGGTGGCGGGCTGAGCAACCAAATCAAACAAGTCGCCAAGCGTGCAGCGGCCGCGGTTCCAATCCTCGTGCGCTCGACCGATTTTCCCAAAGATCCCAAACAGGCGACCACCAAGGAGATTGCCAAGCTCATCGCTCCGGTCGGCAAGGGTAAGCGCGTCGTGGTCGCTGATGCCGACTGGAGGGCGCTGGCCGCATTCCGCGAGTTCCACCAGAAGAACGCGAAATCTTCAGGTTTCGTGGAATGGCAACTTGCAGATAGGCCATTGTCCGGACTGACCGCGATTCGCTCGATCCTGAGCCTTGACACGCGGACTTTGGAGTCCCCAGTCGTGACACCAACCGTTGCGGTGCCTGTGTCGTCCCCCGCAGCCGTGCTCTCCTCCGCATTCAAGCCCTCTCTTCAAATTCTTCCACTTCCAGCTGCCCCGAAGGGGACAATCTCCATCGGTCGGACGCGGGCCAGTTCACCGGTGCCCGTCGAGATGCAAGCCCTCGACTTCTGTCGCCACGCCGCCTTCCTCGGCGGATCGGGCAGCGGGAAGACCACGGCCGCTCTCACGGTCATCGAACAACTTTTGATGAACGGTATCCCCGCAGTCCTCATCGATCGCAAAGGGGATTTGTGCCGCTACGCCGATCCGGACGCTTGGGCCGAATCGGATTCGGATGCCGAACGCGCCGCTCGGCGCGCCCCATTTCGTCATTCGGTTGAAACGGTTGTGTACACGCCCGGCACCGACAAGGGGCGGCCTCTCCGGATCCCCGTTGTGCCGGACACGGCGGGGCTGACGAGCGCCGAAGTCGAACAGATCGCCCAGAGCGCCGCCGCGGGTCTGACGCAAATGATGGGTTACAACCAGAAGTCCCCGGACGCCAAATCGGTGATCCTGCAAAAGGCGATCGAAGTGCTCGCCCGCTCGGTTCCGGTCACCGTCAGGAGTCTGCAACAACTCGTATCCGAGATGGACGAATCGCTGACGAACGAGACCGATGGCTACGAAGAAAAGCACTTCAAGAAGCTCGGCCAAGATTTGCTCACGCTGGCGCACATGCACCGCCGCCTCTTGGAAGATGGAGAAGCGTTGTCCGTTGATGCCCTCCTCGGTCGCGGGCCGGACGCGAAGTCGACTCGTACGCGGCTAAGCATCATCAACACACAGTTCTTGGGCGACGAGGCCACCGTCGATTTCTGGATCGCCCAGTTCCTTCTGTGCGTCGACCGCTGGCGGGCCAAATCGCCATCTTCGGTGCTACAAGCAACCTTCTTCTTCGATGAGGCCGACAAGTACCTCCCGGCGGTCGGGAAGCCGGCGACGAAATCGCCGATGGAAGGCCTGTTGAAGCGGGCGCGCTCCGCTGGCGTCGGCATCTTTCTCGCGACGCAAAGCCCCGGCGACCTCGACTACAAATGCCGGGACCAAGTGTTGAACTGGTTTATCGGGCGCGTCAAAGAGCCGGTGGCGATTTCGAAATTGAAACCGATGCTCGACCGCAAGCCGGACGCGGCGGACAAGCTGGCCGGTCAATCGGCCGGCGAGTTCTACCTCGTGCGTGAGTCGGGGGTGAACGCGATCCAAGTTGCGCGGAACTTGATGCCTACTCAACAGCTCTCGGAGGATCGAATCCTCGCTCTCGCTCGCACGAAGTCACTTTGATTCGGATCATCGGGTAGTTACGCAGACGCCAAGTTACTGCTTGGCGGGATCCGCTCGTGGACAATCACAAAGATTCTCCATTTTCCTGGGTCAAGAGTCAGAGAGTTTTTCGTTCTTACCCGCCCTCGGCGACCCGAAAGCGGGGTGTTCCTCTCGGGACCCCGATTCGCTCTCTCGAAACGGAGAGTTTTCCTCCGCGCCGCTAAAAGTGCCCAAGTCCTGCGGGGAAAGGCGATAAACGACAAACGCCGCGAGGAACCACCCCGCGGCGTTTTCTGTCAACTCGTCGGTCGGCGAAAGTGGTGAATCGTCGGCGAAAGCTCCCCGAGAGGAATTCGAACCAATGACCAATCGGTTAACAGTCTGTCTTTGTGTTGCGGCGATCAATGAAGAACCTTCGCATTTGTTTGAGACCCTGAAGGTCGCCAACAGCACCGCGATCGGCGAATGGAATCCGCTCCGATAGCTAAGAAAAGCCCCCCAAACCTGCCCGCCGCGCGGCGGGCCGGCGAAGCCGTGCTGCCCGATTGTCAATCTACGCAAAAACA
>JAYTBD010000968.1:0-6235 GCA_043737155.1 Fimbriiglobus sp.
AGAACTTACACTACCTCGTCCGCGGCGGCGGCTCGGCTTACGCCGCGGTCGATGGGCACACCATTCTCGCCGGGCCACTGCACGGCAACCTCGTCCAAGCCATCCCCGGTGCCGACGAGTACCGCTGGGTGTCGCACAATCTCGCGGGGTACGTGGGCCAGCGGTTGCACGTCGAACTGAGCGCGGATCCGAAAACCGGATTCGCCGTGGCGATGGTCGTTCAATCCGATGATCCGCCCCCATCTCCCCCGCCACCGCGGGCGCAATTGCTGAAAGCCCCGGACGCCGAAGCGATGCGTGCCATTGCCGACAAATTGAGGGACGCTGAAAGGGCTTTGTCGAAAGGTGCGGTATGGGAATCGCGGATCGCACTCGCCCAGTGGGACGGCACCCCCGTCGACGAAACCGTCTTCGTCCGCGGCAACCCGCGCACGCCGGGCGCCATTGTGCCGCACCGCTCCCTCGAAGCGCTCGCGGGAACCGACGCATTGAAGCATTCCACCGGCAGCGGCCGGCTCGAACTCGCGTCTCAATGGACCGACCCGAAGCAGAATCCGTTCGCCGCCCGCATCGCGGTCAACCGAGTCTGGCACCATCTCTTCGGCCGTGGCATCGTGCCGACGCCGGACAACTTCGGCCTCCTCGGCGAAGCGCCGACGCATCCGGAGTTGCTCGATCACTTGGCCACGGAATTCGTCCGAGACGGCTGGAGCATCAAGCGGCTGATCCGACGGTTGATCCTCACCGATGCCTACCGCATGACTTCCGACGGCGACCCCGCCGCGGATAAAACCGATCCGACCAATGCCCTCCTGCACAAATTCCGTCTGAAGCGGCTCGAAGGCGAAGCGATCCGCGATGCGATGCTCGCGGTCAGCGGCCGACTCGACCCGAAGATGCACGGGAAAAGCGTGCCGATTTTCCTCACGCCTTTCCTCGACGGCCGCGGTCGCCCCGGCACCGGACCGATTGACGGCAACGGCCGGCGGAGCATTTACCTCGCGGTCCGGCGGAACTTCCTGTCGCCGTTCCTGCTCGCCTTCGACACGCCGATACCCTTTAGCACCGTCGGTCGCCGACAAGTGTCGAACGTCCCCGCTCAAGCGCTGATTCTGCTCAACGATCCGTTCGTCTACGGGCAAGCGGAAGTCTGGGCCAAGGCGGTCCTCGCGAAGCCCGGAACGACCGGCGACCGCATCGATGCCATGTATCTATCCGCGTTCGGCCGGGTGCCGACGGCGACTGAACGGGACAGCTGCGTCGAATTTTTAAAGGGGCTAGAGAAAGACGCGAAAGCATGGGCCGACTTGGGTCACATGTTGTTCAACGTCAAAGAATTCATTTACATTCGCTGAGGGTCCGCCGTGTTTCTCAACCGCCGCGAATGGCTGCAGCGCTCCTCCAACGGCTTCGGGACCCTCGCGCTCTCCGCGATGCTCGCCGAGGAAACGCGCGCCGATTCCAAGCTCCCGGCGCTGCACCACAAGGCCAAGGCGAAGTCGGTCATCTTCCTCTACATGGACGGCGGGCCGTCGCAAGTCGACACCTTCGATTACAAACCGAAGCTCGAGAAGTTCAACGGCCAAGACCCGCACAAGGTCCTCGAAAAAGTCGAGCCGACCCAGTTCGCCAACGTCGGCAAAGTGATGGCGTCGCCGTGGAAGTTCAAGCAATACGGTAAGAGCGGAACGTGGGTCAGCGAGTTGTTCCCCCACGTCGCCGAATGCGTCGACGACCTCGCCTTCATCCATTCGATGGTCTCCAAATTCCCGGAGCACACGAGCGCCAACTACTTCCTCCACACCGGCGCCGGCGTCCAAGGTCGGCCCAGTTGGGGCGCCTGGTGCGGCTACGGCCTCGGCACCGGCAACAAGGATCTTCCCACGTTCGTCATCCTCAACGGCGGGCTGATCCCGCCCGGCGGCCTCGACAACTTCAACAGCGGCTTCCTACCCGCCGCGCATCAAGGCTCCGTCTTCCGCGCCGCCAATCCGCCCGTCGCCAACGTCAACCGCCTCGAAGCGACCGAAGATCGCCAGAAGACCAAGCTGAACCTGATGAAGAAGCTCGACGCACTGCGCGGCCCCGGCGGCGATGAGATCGAATCGGCTATCGCCAATTACGAAACCGCCTTCCGCATGCAGGCGGCGGTGCCCGAATTGATGGATTTGAGCAAAGAGACGGTCGAGACGAAGAAGAGCTACGGCCTCGAATCGAAGTATGCCCCGACCGTCACCTTCGGCACCGAGTGCTTGCTGGCCCGCCGGCTCGTCGAGCGCGGTGTCCGCTTCATCGAGCTGACCTGCCCGAGCGTCGGCACCGACCGCTGGGACCAGCACAGCGGCTTGAAGGACGGCCACCAGAAGAACGCCCTCGCGGTCGATCAGCCGATCGCGGCGCTGCTGAAGGATTTGAAAGCCCGGGGACTGTTGAAGGACACCCTCGTGATTTGGGGCGGCGAATTCGGGCGCACCCCGTTCGCCCAAGGCGGCGATGGCCGGGATCACAACCAATTCGGCTTCACCATCTGGATGGCCGGCGGCGGGGTGAAGGGCGGCGTCCACCACGGCCTCACCGACGACTTCGGCTACAAGGTCGTCAAGGACCGCGTCGAAATGCACGACTTCCACGCGACGCTCCAGCATTTGCTGGGCATCGACCACAAGAAGCTCACCTTCCGCTTCGGCGGCCGCGACATGCGCTTGACGGACGTGCATGGGGAATTGGTGAAAGCCGTGCTGGCGTGAAGTGGTTTAGCGCAATTCGAGCACTTGCTTCAAACAACTTTCGATTTGCGACATCGCCGTATCGGACAGATAGCCGATGACCGCACCGACGTGTGCCTCGTCTCGCGTCAGCAGGTCGTAGCACGATGCGTAACAGATTTTGCTCAGGCCGGAGGTGGGTTCACGGCCCGGATCGAGCTGCACTTCGGTGCCGGGAATCCCGAAACGGCTGCCCGTGATTTTGACCAGGACAGTGTCGTCGATGAGACCCGACAAGAAGTCGGCCCGTACCACGACGGCGGGCCGTTGCTTCGTCCCGGAAAGGTCGCTGTACGGCCAATCGACGAGAACGACTTCCGAACGGTTCATGCGGGCTTCCGAAGCAGATCCGGTCGCGCGACGAGATCATCGTCGGCATCGTCGGCCCAGACGCGGCGAGTTCTACCCGCGACGATTCCGCAAGTGAGGTCGTAAATGCTCTTGCGGATCAGCACATAGACTTCCTGCGTCGCGGGATCGACCACATGCAGCGGCGACTGCTGCGTATTCATCGCCGAGACTTGGGATTTCGTAAGTTCGATCATGGCGATCTCCTTTCCCCAATCTTACAATGTCGTAGTGTGTCTTGCAACCCACGACCTAATTGCTCGGAGTTTGATGTGGCCAAGCAAACCGACTTGCAGCTCCCATTCGGAATAAAAGAATCCGCAAACATATTCCATTCGCTCCAGATTCTGAAGTCGGAAGTGCATTTGCTCCACCCAGAATATCGCTCGGATCTTATCTTCATGATCACATATTTGCTCTCTGATTCAACCATCCATAACATCGGTGGTATATGGGCCACCATTACCGAATTCGTCGAACAGGCGAAGTCGGTTCAGCTTTCGAGCAAGACCGAGTCGATACAGCCACACTTTCTGGCTATTCGAGCACAGCTTCGTGATCCCCGTGGTATGAAAAGCATCCGAGAAGAATTCAGGATGTCGAAAACTGGTTTTGCTCAACTGATCAGGGCAAAGCAACCGTATATCACAGACTGGGAAAATGGCAAATATAAAGATAGGACTCTGGAGCCGAAGCTTTCTTCTTATACTTTGCTTGTAAAACTCCACATGCTCAAAATTATATCCCGATTGAAAAGTTAATTTCACCAATCCTCCAACCAAGCCCGCGCCGAGGCATCGCTCGGCATTCGCCAATCGCCCCGCGGCGACACGCTGACCGAACCCACCTTCGGTCCGTCCGGCAGGCAACTGCGTTTGAACTGGTTCGCGAAGAATCGCGTCAGGAATACCCGCAGCCACCTCCGCAACTCCTCCGGGGTGTACTCGGTGTGGAACTTCGCGTGGCCCGCCAAGTACAAAATCTTCTCCGGCGGCTCGGCCCAGCGCAGAAAGTGATAGAGGAAAAAGTCCACCAGCTCATACGGGCCGGTGCTCGACTCGGTTGTTTGCATCGCTTCGCCGGACGCGCTCGTCGGCAGCAACTCGGGGGAGATCGCCGTGGCGACGATGTCGCGCAGCGTCGCTTGAGCATCCCCGGTGAACTCGTTCTCCGCGGCCCAACTCACGAGGAATTTCACCAGCGTCTTCGGGATGCTGATGTTCGGGTTGTACATGCTCATGTGGTCGGCGTTGTAAGTGCACCAGCCGAGCGCGAGTTCGGAGACGTCGCCGGTGCCGATGACGAACGCGGTGTTCATCAGCAGGTTCGTCCGCACGCGTGCCTGGACGTTCTCGAAGACGAGATCGTGGCGGTTGTCGTGCGCCAACGAGTTGAGCGACGCCATCAGCGATTCGACGGTGTGCTCGGCCAAGTCGGTGCCGAAGGGTTTGTGGCCGAGTGCGCGCATCTCCATCAGGCAAAGGGGGCGGATATCGATTTCCTTCGCCGTGACGCCGAGCGCGGCCATCAGCGTTTGGGCATTCCCCTTGGTGCGTTTGGTGGTGCCGAAGCCGGGCATCGTGATCGCTTGGATCTTCGCCGGATTCTCGCCGAGTTCCGCGAACGTCTTGGCGACGACGAGCAGCGCGAGCGTCGAATCCAAACCGCCGGAGACGCCGAGGCTCACGTTCGGCCGGCCGATATGGTCCAGCCGTTTGGCCAAGCCCGCGACCTGCGTCGCGAAGATTTCTTCGCAGCGTTCCTTCAGCGTCGCCGGGTCGGAAGGTACGAACGGATGGGCATCGACTTCACGGATCAATGCGGGGGTGCGTTCGGACTCGGCGAGGGTGAAGGAGATGGTGCGGAACGGGCGTTGGCCGGCGCGGCCATCGTGGAAGCCGCCGGTGGTCAGTCGATCCCGCCGGATGCGGCCGAGGTCGATATCGTGGATTGTGATGTGGCCCCGGCGTTGAAAACGTTCCGATTCCGCGAGCAGCGATCCGATCTCGGCGATTAGGCAATGCCCGCCGAAAACGAGGTCGGTCGTCGATTCGCCGGTTCCAGCAGCGGCGTAGATGTACCCCGCGATGCAGCGACCGCTTTGGCCGATCACGAGTTGCCGACGGTAGCCCGACTTGCCGATGACTTCATTGCTCGCGCTCAGATTCGCGAGCACGGTTGCCCCCGCCAGCGCTTGCAGTGAACTCGGCGGCACCGGCATCCAGAGGTCTTCGCAAATCTCCACGCCCAGAACGAAGTCGGGAGCGTTTTCCGCGCGGAATAGGAGATCGGTTCCGAAAGGCACGGTCTGTCCGGCGAGCGTGATCGAGTTCGCCGGCGCAAGCGCAGCCGGGTGGAAATAGCGGCCGTCGTAGAACTCTTTGTAATTCGGCAGGTGCGTTTTCGGGACGACCCCGAGCAATCGGGAACCGGTGAAGACGGCGGCGCAGTTGAAGACCATCCCCTCGACGGCGACCGGCAAGCCGACGATGGCGATGCCGTGGAAGCCGTGCCCGGCCGCGGTGAGGAGGGTCACGAGCGCGGCCTCCGCCGAGTTCAGCAGCGTCGGCTGATGGAAGAGATCGTGGCAGGTGTAACCGGTCAGCCCCATCTCGGGGAAGACGGCCAGATCGCACCCGGCCGCATCGGCGTCGCGCAGCAGCCCGAGCGTGCGCTCGGCGTTGAACGCGCAATCGGCGACCCGGAGTTCCGGGGATGCGGCTGCGACGCGGAGGAAGTTATGGGGTGGCATATTGGCGGATCGAGATGATTCGGATTTCGGTGACGGTTTTGTAGTCTCGGTCGTGGATGAGGAAGACGTCGCAACCCGATTGGATCGCACAAGCGAGGTTGATCGCATCAGGGCTTTTCAGGCGATGTTTTGCCCGGAGGGTCAAAGCCAAGTCGAAAATGGCATCCGAAATCGGAAACGAGCTGCTCGCGGTATTGAAGAAATCATGGTGGTCGTCTATCCGTCGCGTGTCGTTCCTCCTGATCGGCAGCGTGAGGGCTTCGAGCCTCACCATTGCACAGGTCACCAACGGCCCCGATTGCAAATCGGCGAGGGCAGCTTCGGCCATCGGCCCGAAATCGGGGTGTTTCTCGACCAGATAGATGACCAC
>JAYTBD010000969.1:0-2504 GCA_043737155.1 Fimbriiglobus sp.
TCCGGGCGCTCACGCGACCCGGCTCGAGGATTGAACGCAGCAGAATAATTCCAGCGCGTTGCGCGTCGTGAATTCGCCGAGTTGTTCAATGCACACGCCCCGGAGTTGCGCGATGTGCGCCGCGGTGTGGGCGACGAACGCCGGCTCGTTGCGTTTCCCGCGTACGGGGAGCGGGGACAGATACGGCGCGTCGGTTTCGATCAGCAGCCGATCCTCCGGCACGCCCGCGGCGAGCGCCCGGATCGCTTCGGCGTTTTTGTAGGTCACCATACCGGAAAACGAAATGTGCAGACCCATCGCCAAGCACGCTTGGACCGTGGTGCCGTCGGCCGCGCAGGAGTGCAGCACACCGCGGATCGGACCGTGCCGGTCGAACTCGTCGCGCAGCATCCGTCCGGTGTCGGCGTCGGCTTCGCGATTGTGGATCACGATCGGTTTGCCGCAAGCGCGGGCGAGCGCCAGATGGCGGGCGAAGTATTCTTCTTGAAGGGGGAAAGGGGTTTTGTCCCAGTGCCGGTCGAGGCCCGATTCCCCGATTCCGACGACTTCCGACAACCGGGCCAGTTCGACGAGGGCGTCCCAATCCGACGGGTTCATCTCGGCGATGTGATTCGGATGGATCCCGACGACCGCGGCGAGCGGGGCGTGCGCCCGGGCCAATTCCAACGACGCCCGGCTGCTCTCCAGATCGGTGCCGATACACAGGACGCGGATCACCCCGGCTCCGGCGGCCCGATTCAGCACGTCCGCGAGATCGCCTTCGAAGCGGGGGTCGTCCAAATGGCAATGGGTATCGACGAGCCGGGGGAGCATGGGTGATCCAATGAAAAAGCACGGGGACGATGCCCCCGTGCCGAGTGGTCGATCTCCGGTCCGACTCAGCGATCTTCGCCGCCGGGGCGGCCGCCGGTGCCGAACTGGCCGGGGCCGAAGTTCGAGGTCGGCTCGGTGTCCGCCACTTGGCGAACCCGCTTGAGCCAGTCTTTCCACGCGGTGTCGCGCTGGACGCGCGGGGTGGGCGTACTACCCGGTGCGGCTTCGACCATGTCGAGCCCTTCGCTCCGCACTTCGATCTTCCCGTCCTCGCGGACGATGAGCAGATCGGAGGCCGAATCGTCGGCCAGGGTGGTGTTGCCGACCTTGGTGTTGGTGTGGCCGCCCTCGAAGTCCACGAGGACGTTTTTGGTGCGGAAGTCGAGCACGCGCATCTTCGGTAGCGTGTATTTGTTGTTATTGGTGTCCTTCGGCCAATTCGGGTAAATCGGCGTCTTGGTATCGCCCTGCGGCAGGACGTAGTTCAGCGCGGCGGAGCGCCAGAGCGGCAGCTCGATCGGCACTTTCTTGCCGACGAATTCGCCCGCGGCCACGGGCATTTCGGCTTGGACGAACGCGCCGAGCGGCTCCTCCTGCTTCGAACCTATGCGGAGCCATTCCATCCACTGCTGGACTTGGATCACGGCCCGCTTGCCCTCTTTGACCTCCTGCAGCTCGGCCACTTTGCGGATCGCTTCGGCCTTGCCGCTGTCCTCGTAAATCTTGGTGATCGCTTCCTCGTACTTCTTGACCGGGTAGGCGTACAGGTACGATTCCTGGGGCACCGCGAGCTTCTGGGGGAGTTCGTACCAAGCGCTCTCCAAGACTTCGACCTTCCCCATGTTGTCGTCGGCGAGTTGGGCGACGTTCTTGAAGTTCGGGTTCTTCATCAAAACCTTGACGCGGTACTGGTAGGTGTTGCCGGGCATCACGTCCACATCGAGGAAGCGCATCAACAGGTGGTCGACATCGAGTTTGTTGAGATCGGCCTGCGTGCCCGGGGTCGTCCCGACCGGCATTTCGCCTTCGAAGCCCGAAGGCGACATGGGCGAGGACATGCCGCTCATCGGCGGGCGGAAGCCGCCGGCGGACGAGGGTTGCATCCCCCCCTCTTCGCCGCCGAAGCTACCGTTGTAGCCGCCGGTCGCCGGCGGCGGGGCCGCGTACGGGTTGGTGCTGCCGCGGTTGTACCGTTTGAGCTGTTCGTCGGCGGTCTTTTTCTGCGCCTTCGAATCTTCGAGCCGTTTGAAGTTGGCGTAAATGCTGGCCATGGTGGTGTCGGGCGGGTAATTGAGCGCGAAGCCATCCGCGAGCAGCGGGAGCGGCGCCGAGATGCCTTGCTCCGGCCGGAGGAAATAGGGTTTGTAGCCCTCTTCCTTGACGAACGGGGCATCGTAACGGGTGAACAGGCTGAAGAACCGCTCTTGGTGATCGAGCGGCTCCCAAAGGGCCTCGTATTGTTCTTTGGTCAGATTCGCGGGCAACCCTCCGGCGGGGGTCGTGAGCTTCTCCACGACCAAGCCGACGAAGGCGGGGGAGGCGTCGGCGTCGATGGCCGCGAGCGTGGCTGCCGCGGAGAGTCCGCCGGACGAACCCATCGGGGATCCGCCGGTCGGGCCCATCGGAGGGCCGGGGGGGGTGGCATGGGGCTACCTGCGGCGCCGCTCGGGAGCGGGATGCCGGATCGTGCG
>JAYTBD010000970.1:0-6230 GCA_043737155.1 Fimbriiglobus sp.
GCGGGCTCCGCCGCGGCTTCCCATGCGATGCAAATGCGCGCGAGTGCATCGGAACCTGGCGGAGAGGTTTCGAGCATTTCGCCCGAGCCCGAATCGGCTCCGTAGTAACCGACCGCCGAACCGGAGAGGAATACTTTCGGAGAACCGTCGATCCGCCGGGGATCCTCGGCGAGCGTGCGGGCGATCAACACCGTGCTGATCACCCGGCTGTCGAAGAGTCGCTTCAACACCGCGTCGTTCCAGCGCTTCTCCAGCACCGGCTCCCCGGCCAAATGAACGACGGCATCGCAACCCGCGATGGACTCGAGCCAAGGTCCGGGTTGAGTCGGGTCACCGACGAGGGGCTCGCAGGATCCGGGGCCGAAGGCGTCGGGGAGACGTGGCTTCCGCGAGAGCGGGAGGACGGTATCGCCGCGTTCGAGCAACCGGGGGATCAGGCGTTTGCCGATCAGCCCGGTCGCCCCGGTGACGAGGATTCGCATCGAATATTCTCCGGGAGCAATCGCCCGGTGAATGATAGTACGGCCGACGTCACTTCTTCTCGGGGACGAACTTCTGAATCCGGTACTTCGCGCCGGGGCCGGCGAGCCAGTCGGTATACGCCTTCTGAAATACGACCGTGGCGTTCTCGCCCGGTTTGATCGCCGGTTCCTTCCACCCCGCCTCGTCGGTGAGTCCGAGCGTATAGAACTGGCGGAGCATGCCGAAGCCGCCTAGCTGCGGGGCGGCGCTCCAATCGACGCCCCCGTACGCTTTCAAGATGGCTTGGCTCTCGTCGAGCGGTAGTGTTTCGGTCGTTTGCAGCGTCCCCGCGTCCGATGGCGTGCGGTAATGGAGGATCAAAGCCACGGCCGCGATCGCGCGATCCTCGGCCTTCTCCGCTTTCAGAGCTTTAGCCGGATCGGCGAGGACTTTGGCAATGGCCTTCACCTCATCCACGGAGCCTTTGGTGGTCTCGGTGATCGCCAGCGGCGGGTTGATCCAGTTCAGCACGTAGAAATTGCCCGAGTGATGCTTGGTCAGAAACAGCAAGAATTCTTGCTTCTCTAAGAGCTGGGGGCCGAAGCGGGCATTCGGTTGCATCCCGACTTTGATGTGCGTTTCCGTCTTCAACCCCCGGATGGCGTCGGTCACTTTGACCGTCGCCACGGTGTACGCGACTTTATCTTTGGTCTTCGGTCCCGAAGAGGCTTCGACCGGATCTTTGTCGATCTCGGTCACGGTGCCGAGCAAGATAACCCGGGCCGTGGCGGCGCTGACGGCGGGGACGTTGCTCGGCGCACGTTTGGCCAGCGCGACCGCGGGGGCAAGGAGCGAGGCGATGAGCAAGAGGACGTGTTTCACGGGTGCTCCCGGCGATTACGATTGCTTGAGTTTCGACACGTATTTTTGAAAGCGGAACTTCGCACCGGCGCCCGCGAGCCACTCTTGGAACGCGGTGCGGTAAGTCAGTTCGGCATTCGCTCCCGCCGGGACTTCGGGGTACTTCCAGCCGTCCGTCGGGGCGATGTTGAGATATTGGACCGCGCTGGCCAACGTGATTCCACCCGAGATCGGCAACGTCCAGTCGCCGTGGGCAATCGCGTGCAAAATGGCGGCGTTCTCTTCGGTGCCGAGCGGGACGCGTTCGACCTCGCCCCGGCTCGCCGGCTGGCGGTAGTGCATCAGAAGCGCCAACGCCGAGAGTGCGCGATTTTGCGCGTTCTCGAGTTTGAGGGCTTTCATCGGGTCCGCGATGGCGTTCGCCGCGAGCTTCGCCTCGGCGATGGCCGCGCCGCGGTCGTCGCGGTCCGTGATCGCCAGCGGTGGCATGTTGGCTTGGTAAGTGTAGAAATTGGCGACGGAGTGCTTCTGTAGAAACAGGACGTATCGGCCGTTCTCGGCGAGGTTGGTGACGGAGGAACCGCCGAAGTCTCCGAACCCTTGGTTCGGCGTTTCGGCCCGGAGGACGAAGCCGACGCGCATGTGCGTCGCGGTCTTCACGCCGCGGATCGCGGTTTCGACTTTCACGACGGCCATCGTGTACGGCGTCGTTTCGATGGCATCCGGGTGGGTCTTGACGTCAGTGAGTTCCCGCTCGAGAAACGTGACGGTGCCCACGACCACGGCGTCGGATTGCACAGTCTGTTGAGCGATGCCCGACGGCATCCAGATTTTGCACGCCCACGCGTCGGGGGATGTCGCCAAGAGCAGGGCGAAAGTCAGGAGTCCATAACGCATCGCAAAACCCTCGGGTTGGGAAGTGCCCATACTACCCCGCTTCGGGCGTAATGGGAAACGCTCGTTACAACCGCGTTGCACTCACTCGCTTCCCGGCGCAGTCATCGTCTCGGGACGGACGATCGCGTCGAACAACGCGGCCGTCAACGGCGAGCCGTCTTTCGTCGGCGGGGCGAGTTTGATGGCTTCCTCGCGCAGCGTTGTCCCGTTGTGATGGGCCGCTTTAGCGATCTTCGCCGCGGCATCGTAACCGATGTGTCGGTTGAGTGCGGTCACGAGCATCAGCGAGTTGCTCAGGTAGCCCGCGATCTGTTTGCGGTCCGCATCGATGCCCTTGCGGATCTTCGCCGGTGATTTCGCCCGCAACTTCGATTGGTCCACCTCCACCCGGCCGGTGTCGGGGTTCACCCCGTACTCTAACGCTTCGTAATCGGTTTCGGGCATATCGGCGGCGCAGTGTTCGCGGAAGCTCCGGCACGCATCGGTGAGTAGCCGGACGCTGTGCAAGAAGTTGTGGATGATGACCGGCTTGAAGACGTTGAGCTCGAAATTCCCTTGACTCGCGGCGAAGCCGATGGCGGCGTCGTTGCCCATGATTTGGACGCAGACCATCGTCAATGCTTCCGATTGAGTCGGATTCACCTTCCCCGGCATGATGCTACTCCCCGGTTCGTTCTCGGGGATCGTCAATTCGCCCAACCCGCAGCGCGGGCCGCTCGCCAACCAGCGGATGTCGTTGGCGATCTTCATCAGCGCCGCGGCCAATGTCTTGAGCGCCCCGCTGGCGAAGACGAGCGGTTCGTGCCCCGCGAGGGCTTGGAACTTGTTCGGCGCCGTGACAAATGGCAAGCCGGTAATGGCGGCGATCGCTTTGGCGCTGCGCCCGGCGAACTCGGGGTGGGCGTTCAACCCGGTGCCGACGGCGGTGCCGCCGAGGGCGAGTTCGAAGAGCATCGGCAGGGTCGCTTTCACCGCCGCGAGTCCGCAATCGAGTTGGGCGACGTAGCCGCCGAATTCTTGGCCGAGCGTCAACGGCACCGCGTCCATCAGATGCGTGCGGCCGATCTTCACGATATCCGCGAACTCGGACGACTTCGCCGCGAAGACATCGCGCAGCGCCGAGACACTCGGGATCAATTTGTGGTCGAGTTCTTCGACCGCGGCGATGTGCATGGCTGTCGGGAAGGTGTCGTTCGACGACTGCGACATGTTCACGTCGTCGTTCGGGTGGACGCCGTGTTTGTCGCCGCGCGGGACGCCGCATAACTCGGCCGCGCGGTTGGCGATGACCTCGTTGGCGTTCATGTTCGTCTGCGTGCCGCTGCCGGTCTGCCAGATGCGCAGCGGGAAGTGGGCGTCGAGCGCGCCGGCGATCACCTCATCGCAGGCTCGAAGAATCTTGGGCAGCTTCGCTTCGACGGGGACCAGATCCCCGGGCTTCGCTTTGAACAATCCGAGTTCGGAGTTCACCTGGGCCGCCGCTTTCTTCAAAATGCCGAAGGCTCGGATGAGCGGCCTCGGCATCACGTCCGACCCGATGGCGAAGTGCGTGAGGCTGCGCGCGGTCTGGGCACCGAAGTAGCGGTCCGCCGGGACGCGGATCAGTCCCATGCTGTCGGATTCGAAGCGGAACTCGGCCATCGGAGGAACCTGAGATCGTGGGGGAGGAAGCGAAATTGTATTCACCGCCCATCCGGCGGAGCCGGGACTTGCGCGATCGCTAACTCTACAACATCGGCATGGAACCGCGAGAATCAGCTATGCCCGATTTGCAGGTCACCCTCGGCCGGCTCACCTTTCGCAACCCGATTCTCGTCGCCTCGGGCACGTTCGGTTATGCCTTGGAAATGACCCCGTACGTCGATTTCAGCAAGCTTGGCGGCATCGTCCCGAAGACCGTGACGCAATCGCCGCGCGCCGGGAATGCAGCGCCGCGGACGGTCGAAACCGCGTCGGGGATGCTCAACGCCATCGGCCTCGACAACGACGGCCTCGAGCATTTCTTGGAGCATCACTTGCCGTACTTGCGGACTTTGCCGACGGCGATCCTCGGCAACATCGCGGGGAAGACCGAGGACGAATTCGTGGAGATGACACGCCGCGTCGGCGAAGCCGGGGACGGGTTGGCCGGGTTGGAATTGAATCTGTCGTGCCCCAATGTATCGGGGGGCTTGGACTTCGCCACCAACCCGGAAGTCACCCGGCGGATCGTCCAACGCTGCCGAGAAGTCTGCCCGAACATCCCTCTCATTGCGAAGCTGACACCGAACGTCACGAGCATCGTCGACATCGCCAAAGCCGCGCGAGATGGCGGCATCGATGCCGTGTCGTGCGTGAACACCTTCCTCGGCCTGGCGGTCGATTGGCGGCGGCGGAAACCGATTCTCGGCAACGGCGTCGGCGGCCTCAGCGGCCCCGCGATCAAACCGCTTGCCCTCCGCTGCGTTTGGCAAGTGGCCAGCCGAGTCCCCGGCCTGCCGGTCATCGCCGTCGGCGGCATCGCCACCATCGACGACGCGATGGAGTTTTTGGTCGCCGGGGCCAGTGCGGTGCAGGTGGGCACCGCCAATTTTTACGACCCCGGCGCGAGCGCGCGATTGGTGGAGGAGCTGCCGGCGGCTCTGGAGGTACTGGGCGCGACGAGTGTGCGGGAGATCGTGGGCACGCTGCGAACGGCGGGGTAGAATGAATCGTCACACCGGAGATGCGATCATGGACAGGGTTATGGTGACGGCGCTGATTGAGAACCTCAACGACTTGGCCGGTGTCCATGCCGGAACGTTGCCTTCGGAGCAGGTTCGCAAAGTCGAAGTCACGGATGCGCTCGTCGATACCGGGGCCACCGGTCTGCTGATGCCGAAGCGCCTCATCGCGCAACTGGGGTTGGCACCGTTGCGGACCCGGAAGGCCATGACAGCCGGCGGCGTCATTTCGATGCAGGTCTACCGCGCGGCGCGTCTGACTGTGCAAGGTCGAGACTGCATTCTGGATGTGACCGAAGTCGCCGACGAACTGCCGGTGTTGATCGGCCAGATTCCGTTGGAGAGCATGGATTGGGTCATCGACTTGCAGGGTCAGAAACTGATCGGCAATCCCGCCCACGGCGGCGAGCAGATGATCGAAGTGTTTTGAGGCCACCAACGTATGAAACCAAAAGTCTACATCGAGACGACCATCCCGAGCTACTTGACGGGATGGCCGAGCCGCGACTTGATCCGCGCCGCCCACCAGCAGTTGACTCGGGAATGGTGGAATCGGAGAGCGGCATTCGATCTGTACGTGTCGCGCCTCGTGCATACGGAATGCCTCGCCGGCGATCCGGACGCGGCCGCGGAGAGAATGAATGCGTTGGCGGGCTTGCCCCTATTGGACGAAGTAGACGCGGTGATCACGTTGGCCGAAAATCTCATTGAAGGTGTGCCATTGCCGACGAAAGCCGCGGCCGATGCGGTGCACATCGCGTTTTCTGCGGTGCACCGCATGAGCTATCTGCTAACGTGGAATTGCAAGCATATCGCGAATGCCACTCTGCGTTCGAGAGTCGAGGCCATCTGTCGAGCTGCGGGATATGAACCACCGTTGATTTGTACCCCTCATGAGTTGCGTATTCTCGGAGACAAGCCATGATCGAAGATGATGAAGTGATCCGCGAAGTCCGAGCGGCACGGGAAGCCTTCGCTGCGTCCCACGGTTATAACGTCCGCGCGATGGTCCTGGCACTCCGGAATATGAACGATGATTCGGGGGCTCCCGTCGTCAGCTTCGCACATTTCCAGCCGGAAGTGCAACTCCCGATCACTATCCCATCGGTTGTGACACCTTCAAACGGTGTAGCACTTACCGAGACTTTGCCGGCGCTAGGATTGGCAACCTCGCCGCCCACGGCGGCGAGCGGATGATCGAGGTGTTTTGAAGCGAACCTCGGTCTAAATCAGCTTGTCAATCAGTTCGTATACCATCCGCACGAACGTCTACTGATCCGCAGGTAGTCGGGCTTGCTTGAGGCGCCG
>JAYTBD010000971.1:0-6230 GCA_043737155.1 Fimbriiglobus sp.
TCGGCCCGATCGTCCGGTGCGAAGCGCGTCGGATCGATGGCGCTCCGCACGACGCGGATTTTCTCCGGGCCGATGCCGTAGAACTCGTCGAAATGCCGACGGACCATGTCGCTGTTCACGACCACGATGGATCGAGTGTCGCGGAGGTACTGCTCGCGCTCGAGTTTGGCGAAGGACCACGCCGCCGGGTCGAACCATTTTGCAAGGCCGTTCGCGAACCGCAGAAAAGCGATCGAGTGCTTGCGGCGGTTGTGGGCCGCGCTCGCCGCATGGAGTCCACCCTGCGGGTAAAGCACATCTTGGCCCCACGTCTTATCGAAGCCGACACTTACATCGTGGGTGCTCTTCGCCAACTCCGTTTCGACCGCGCGGCCGAAGCGCCACGGCCTGCGGAAGCGCATTCCTGTGGGGACTTCGAGTTTATGGTACCGCATCGTGGCCGGTAGCGCGGCCGCATCCCAGCGGCAGGCGTACAGGTGAACTTCGTGGTCATCCTTCGCCAGTCTGCGCGCGAGGTCGCCGATGTAAGTTTCGCAGCCGCCGCGCGAGGGGAGGACCGATTCGTAGCAGAGGGCGATGTTCATCCGCCCGATCCCACCAAAGCTTTGCGCTTGGCATTGTGCCGGCAATAGCGCTTCCATTTCCAAATCACCAGCCGGCGCAGCCAACTCGGGGGTCGTCCGGATTCGCCCCAATCCCCATTCCGGTAAAGCTTCCAAAATCGGAGCCGGTCTACGAGATTCACACCGTGGACATCGGAGGAATAAAGCAATTGCGCGAGGTCCTTACTCACATACCATTGCCACCCGAGGCGATGCCGGCCGAGGCGGTGGAAGTCGATCATCACGACGCGATCGCACCAATCGCCGGGACACGCATGCGTGTCGGACTCAGCGATGTAGAAGTGGCAGAGGTAAAGATCTTTGTGGAAGAGCCGGTGACGGTGCAACTCACGACTGAGTCGGGCCAGTTCCCGGACCATGCCGCGCTTCCAATCGGCGAAGGCGCCGGGTGAAAGTCGAGCGAGGGCCAACGGTATCGCTTCGTGCAATGCGAGCTTTCCGGTCAATTCTTCGACTGCCAAGAAGCTCTGTAATTTCAGGCCCGGACCGCGAAATTCCCCACTCGCCACCGCGCGGGGCACCGGCAATCCCGCCGCGGCCGCGCGTTGGAGGTGTTGCCATTCTTGCAATCCCGGCGACCACGCCGAGGCCGGGAACAATCGCGCCATCAGGCCGTGCATCCGCGGGAGTTCGTAGTGCCGCTTCAAGTAGACGACGAGTTCGCCGCCCGCCTCGGATGTCATCGTCCAGCGGCCGATGGATCGGCCCTGTTTCGCGTGGAAGCGGTCGGTCACCGGGACGGTTAGGATGGTGCGTGCCCAGTCGGTACCCGCGAACGCGGGCCAGTCGGCGGACTCGTGCAGAATCGCGGACACCGCCATTTACGACACCGCCCGGGCGAAGCGATCCCACTCGATGCAATCGGCCGCGCCCGATCCTAAGTACGCGCGCAGCACCCGCATTTTATCGAGGCGGTCCATGCCTGCGAGTGCGCCGGCCAAATCGGACCGGGCTTGCCGGTCGGTGACGCGCCGCACAATCGAAATTGCGGACGCCGACCGGATCGACAACTCGGGTGACTGCGTCAGAAGGGGGTCGACCCCGAGCAGCGGCCGATGGAAGCGACAATCCGTGTTGTGGAGACGCTTCAACAATTTGCCGATGTCCGCTAACACGCGGTTGCGGAGCGGATTGGCGGGGTCGGAAAGCGGATCGGTGTCTTCGACTGCGGATTCGACGAGCACGAAGGATTCGAATCCGACGAGCGACGTCCGTCGCTGACCGAACGCGAGCAACTTTGGCCCGGGGATGCCGAATCGTCGGAGGTGAAACAGAGTGCGAGCCGCAGTCGCTCCCGGCGAGCGCCACGGTCGCTCCCTCAGTGAGGCGACCAACCGACCCAGCGGCGCGGACGTATGAAATCGCGTGATGTCCGCGAGTCTCCCGCCGAGCAGCGTGATCCGTTCGGTTCCCGGTTTGGCACCGTACAGTGATACGGGCAGGCAATCGGCCACTTCGGGGATTGCGACGAGCGCTTCGCCGTGGAGCCAAACCAATCGCTGCGGTTCGGCCGGGGTCGATGCCAATTGCTGCCGCACCGATGACCGCTTCGATTGGAGCCGGGCCGACGAGCGAATGTCCCGCGCAAAATCGCCGGATCGCTGTCCACTGCCGAACCCGCTCGCTTTCATCACTCGGCGATAAGCCCACACGACGCGCACACGATCCCGGGTCGAGATTTGCTCGCCGGGCAATGTCGCGTCCAGAGCACCGAACCAGCGGGCGGCATCGTGTTCGGAGATTGCGCGATCCAAGTGGCTCGATTGCCAGTCGATGAGGATCGGTTGCCACGTCCCCGGACGGACGAGGACGTGCTTCGCGGCGAGTTCGGGCGTGCCGATGCCAACCGCGTGGCACTCCGCGATCATCCGTCCGAGCCTCTCGGCTAGCAGTCGGACATCGTCCGCTGACAACGTGTAGTCAGCGAGCAACTCGCGGAGCGGCAATGCATCCGTCAGTTCTTCGATCAGCAGGTACGCCCGCCCCTCGGCGTCCTCCCCATAAGCCAACCACTGCGGTCCGTGCAAACCCAGGGTTTCTAACTTCTGCAATGTCGTGGCTTCTCGTTGGGCGCGCGAGACCCAGCCGAAGCCTGCCCGCCAATTCCGATAGCGCGCCCGCCGGGCTGCGATGTGCTCCCGCTTGAGATAAGCCCCGCGAACCGAAACGCCATTGCCGAGTTCGACCTTCACGACGTGTCGATCGGCGTGTCCGCATACCACCTCTCCGCGGAGCGCGAGGACGTCGGACGCCGAAGCAATCCCGCATTTGCGCAGCCATGTTCGATAGCGCGGATGGATTTCGATCCATCCGGCGGCGGTCGCTTCAACCGGCGCGGCGAAGGCGGGGGTGGCGGTCGGCATCCTGCCGGTCCTCGGGGTGGAGCAATCGAAGCGTCGCCGTCAAAACTTCCGCCGGAGTCAGCGTCGTCATGCAGCGGTGATCGAGCGGGCAGACGCGGAGCTGGCACGGTCCGCACGGCACCGGCTTTTGCAAGTGAATCGCCTTGGCGAAGTACGTCTCCGTCCAGCCGATGTGGGTCGGGCCGAAGAGGGTGACCACCGGCCGGTCGAACGCCGCGGCGAAGTGGCGCGGGCCGCTGTCGGTCGTGACGAGCGCCGCGAGCCGGCGGACGATGGCCTTGGTCAATCCCAGTGACAGCGGGCTGTCGGCGAGACTGACGACCCCGGCGGCACCGGATTGTCCGACGATCGCGCGGGCCACATCGCGCTCGCTCGGCCCGCAGAGCAACACCACGCCGTGAGCCCGGGCCGCGAGCAGTCGGGCGAGTTCGGCGAAGTACGCGGTGGGCCAATGCTTCGAGGAGCCGAACGCACCGCCGGGGTTCAAGCCGACGACGCTGCGAAAGCGGTGAAGCTTCAATTGATTCCACGCTGCGTCCGCCGTCGTTTCGTCCGATTGGGTGGTGAATAATTCCATGCGGTAGCCGGGATCGGGTGCGCCGAGCAAACGTACGATTCGGTTGTAATCGTTGATGGCCGGCACCGGTTTGAACCGACCGTTCGCCGCCCGCTCCGCATACAGCCGCTTCGAAAGCAAGAGATCGCGACCGTAGCGGGCGAAGCCGACGAGTTCCCGGCAACCGCCGAGTTTGGCGAGCAGCGCCGTGCGGAGTGAGTTGGGGAAGAGCACCGCCGCATCGATGGGGGATCGGCGAAGTTCACGGACGACATTCCAAAATCGCTGTTCGCGCGGGCCGCCTTTGCCGTAGAAGATGGTCCGCTCGAACCACGGAGCTCCGGCCAGTGTTTCGCCGACATAGGGCTTGCACACGGCCAGCAGTTCCGCGTCGGGGAAGTGCTCGCGCACGGCCCGGATGGCGGGCGTGGCCATCACCACGTCGCCGATCCAATTCGGTAGGAACAGGGCCAATCGCTTCATGCGTCCACCGGCTCCGGCAAGATCGAATCGAGCTTGGAGAGCAGTCCGGGCAACCCGGTGTCGAAGGTCAGGCCGATGCGGACTGCGAACAGCGGCCGACCGGCGAGATCGGGCGTGCGGAGCTTTACCCAATCTTTCTGGGTCGTCAGCACGTTTGTTCCTTCGGGCTGCTTCGCGGCCCACGTTCGCAGGCTTTCGACATCCTCCCGAGTATATGCGTGGTGATCGGCGTACGTGCGAAAGTCGAGCACCGCGGCACCGAGATCGGATAGCGTTCGGCGGAACGCATCCGGATTGCCGATCCCGCAGAACGCGAGAATCGACCGATCCTTCAACTCGTGCGGGTCGATAGGGTCGACTCCTTGTCGGATCAATTCGAAGGGGGTGTGCCGAGCAGTCGCCAACAGCAGGTGCGGGAAGCGCCGAGTGAAACTCGCCAATTGTCCGCGAACGCTTTCGGACGTGGCTTGATCGCAGCGAGTCAAGATCGCGGCGTGCGGCCGCTTCAGATTTTCGAGAGGCTCCCGGAGCAAACCGCGCGGGAATAAATATTCGTCGGCGAGATCGCGCGTCGCATCGATGAGGACGATATCGAAGTCGCGGTGCAACCGGCGATGTTGGAATCCGTCGTCGAGGATCAGGACTTCGCTCTCGAGTTCTTCAATTGCCATGTTGGCGAGGGCGACGCGGTCGCGCCCCTGCAAATGGGGTACGTCGGGGAGATTCTCTTCCAGCAGCATCGCTTCGTCGTTGGGGCCGGACTCGCTGCCGTAACCTCTGCTGAGGATGGCGACGCGGCGATCCAGCGTCCGCAAATGCCGGGCGAAGAATTCCACCGCGGGGGTTTTGCCGGTGCCGCCCAGTGTGAGATTACCGATGGAAATGACTGGGATCGGTACCCGTACGGCTCGGCGCGGGTCGCGATCAAAGCGGCGATTGCGAAACCGGACGCCGACGGCGTAGGGGAATTGACACAACCAAAAGGCGGCGCGGATCAATCCGTTGCGAAAGCCCGGTCGGCGGTCTCGGATGGCGGCGTGGAATGTCTCGGCGAATCGCGGCACGCGAGCCTTCTCGTGATGATTGAGGAATCGAACTGCAACTTACCCCTTAACGAAAGCGAGTGTCAACCCCTTGCCGAGCGCGGGTGTACCTCTGGATTTTGGCATCAAACCGTCTTCCTCGCTGATCGCTCATCGCTGATTGCTGATGGCTGTCCCATTCGTGACCTTGGGAAACGAAACAGCTTTCAGCGATCAGTCATCAGCAAAACCTCGCCTGTTCCAGCTATGGAGTTGCCAAAATCCGAAGGGACACCCCCGAGCGCGGACCCATTTGCTCCGGCAAACCGTGTCCAGCGAGAATGCATACACCCTCGCGTGGAATCGGTTCCAAAATGCTGGACACGGTTCCAAACGCTGGACAGACCATGCGGGACAAGGACTTGCGTCGCCACATCGCAACGGCATTTCAGAATTCGGGCGGACACAACCCACGGGACAGGATGTCGATCCGAGTCCGGACTGTAGCCATCACGCTCCGCGTGATGCGGGAGGCGTGTCGATCCGGGTGCCGATGACCGCTTTCGGATTCTCCGTCGAGTCGCTTCGGCGACCTGATAGCCCCGTCCGCCTGCATGACGCGGAGCGTGATGGCTACAGTGCGGACACCGAAATCCGGCGGCGCACCCCCTTGCCGACGACGACTCCGACCGTCATGCTGCCCTGTCTGCGATTCCCCGTGAGGCCCCGATGACTATTTCCCCGCGCGCCCGCTGGTTGACCCTGATCGCCGCGCTGCTCGGGTGGATGTTCGACGGACTCGAAATGGGCCTGTTCCCGCTCGTCGGCCGGCCGGCGTTGCGCGAGTTGCTCGATGTCGAAGCTCGCTATGCGCCTTCGGCCGCGGCGATGGGATCGGTCGCCAGCGAACCTTTGCGCAGGTCGCTCGAAGGGGAAGTCGGCCTCTGGTTCTCGGTTATCAACGCGGGCTTTCTCATCGGCGCGGCGACCGGCGGAGTTCTTTTCGGTTGGCTCGGGGATCGCATCGGCCGCGTCCGCGCCATGACTTTCAGCGTGCTGGTCTACGCCGGGTGTTCGGGGCTGTGCGCGTTCGTCGTGGCGCCGTGGCAACTGGCGACGCTGCGCTTCGCCGGGGCGCTCGGCATGGGCGGCGAATGGGCCTTGGGCGTCGCGCTCGTCATGG
>JAYTBD010000972.1:0-2502 GCA_043737155.1 Fimbriiglobus sp.
TTAACTAAGACCGTCGCTCACGCTTCCGGCTCGGACGGAAGTCCCACTCCCATTTCCGAGCCGCCCATGTTCGACCTTCCCGCCGTCCAAAGCGCGCTCCGCGAGCACAAACTCGACGGCTGGCTCCTCTACGATTTCCGGCAGATCAACATCCTCGCGGCGCGCATCGCCGGGACGACCGAAGCGCACCGCTCGCGGCGTTGGGCCTACTTCATCCCCGCGACGGGGGAGCCGAAGAAGCTCGTCCACCGCATCGAACCGGCCGCGCTCGAGCATCTGCCGGGGAACGACACGACCATTTACCTGCGCTGGCAGGAGTTCGAGAAGGGGATCGAATCGCTCGTGGACGGGGTGGAGAAGATCGCCATGGAATACAGCCCGAAGAACGGCAACCCGTACATCTCGCGCGTCGACGGCGGCACCCTCGAACTGATCCGCGGCTTCGGCGTCGAAGTGGTCTCCTCCGGGGATCTGATTCAACAGTTCGAAGCGACTTGGAGCGACGAACAGTGGGCGCTGCACCGGGAAGCGGCCACCCACACCGACGCGGCCTACGGCATCGCGTGGCAGTTCATCGCCTCGGAAATCCGGGACAAAGGCCACACGACCGAGATCGACGTGCAGGCCCGGATCCTGAAGCACTTCGCCGACACCAAGATGATTACCGATCATCCGCCGATCGTCGGTGAAGGTCCGCACAGCGGCGACCCGCACTACGCCCCGAGCGCCGCGACGAACAGCAAGATCGGCCCCGGCAGCTTCGTGCTGATCGACCTGTGGGCGAAGATGGACAAGCCGAACGCGGTCTACAGCGACCTCACGCGCGTCGGGTACGTCGGCGAGGATGTGCCGCCGAAGATCAACGCCGTCTTCAAGACGGTGATCGCCGCGCGCGATGCCGGTATCGAACGGGTGAAGCGGGCCTATGCCAAGAAGGAACCGCTCCAAGGCTGGGAGGTCGATGCGGCGACCCGCGAGGTCATCGACAAGGCCGGGTTCGGCTTCGCCTTCACGCACCGCACCGGCCACAACATCGGCCAAGAGACCCACGGCAACGGCTGCCACATGGACAGCTTGGAGACCCGCGAGGAGCGCCGGGTGATGCCGCGGACCTGCTTCAGCATCGAACCGGGTATCTACCTGCCGGAGTTCGGCGTCCGCAGTGAGATCAACATTTACATCGATGAAAACGGCGGCGTCCACGTCACCGGCGGAGCACTGCAGACGGAGATTCGGCGCATCTTGGTGTGAACCCCGTCGCCGCGCCCGGCGTAATGCCCGTACCGGCTCGATTTTCCGTGGGTGGCTCGGGGTGAACGCGATGGTCGTTGAGAATGTCGTCGAAACGCGCAACCTCACCAAAATCTACCGCGATTTCTGGGGCCGGAAGAAGAAGACCGCGCTCAATGCCCTCGACTTGACCATCCAAAAGGGCGAGATCTTCGGCCTGCTCGGGCCCAACGGCTCCGGCAAAACCACCACCATCAAGTTGCTCCTCGGCCTGCTCTTCGCCTCCAGCGGCGAAGGCTACGTCTTCGGCGAACCGGCCGCGAAGGTCGAGAAGAACGAACGCATCGGTTACCTGCCCGAAGAATCGTACCTCTACCGGTTCCTCAACGCCGAGGAGACGCTCGACTTCTACGGCCGGCTCTTCAACATCCCCGCCGAAGTCCGCCGCACGCGCTCCGCGGAACTCATCGAAGTCGTCGGCCTCAACGCCGATAAGAAGCGGATTCTCCGCGAGTACTCCAAGGGGATGCGCCAGCGCATCGGCTTGGCCCAAGCCCTCATCAACGACCCCGACCTCATCATCCTCGACGAACCGACCTCCGGCCTCGACCCGCTCGGCACCCGCTGGATGAAGGACTTGATCCTCGACTTGAAGAAGAAGGGCAAGACCGTCCTGATGTGCTCGCACCGCCTCGACGACGTGCAGGACGTCTGCGACCGCATCGCCATCCTCCACAACGGGGACCTGCAAGAGCAGGGGGCCGTGAGCAAGCTCGTCGAAGACGCCAAGCGCGTGCAGGTGCAGGCCAGCGGCGTGCAGGTCACGGCCGAACTCGAGCGCGACCTCAAAGCGGTGCTCGAGAAGCACGGCGGCAAACTCGAGACGATCGGCCACCCGACGACGACGCTCGAAGATTTGTTCCTGCGGATCATCGAGGAATCGAAGGCCCGCCCCGGCCGGCGCTACCTGCCGCCGGAAGCGGGGAAGTAGTGGTCAGTAGTCGGTGGTCAGTGGTTAGAAAAGACGGACCACCGCGATCATCCTTTCGATTGACCACTACTCCGAGTCACCAATCGTTCAGGACTTCGCCGCGGTCGCGGGTGACGGCGCCCCAAAACAAACGCTCGTCGATTGACGGGCTGAGCGTACGGACGCTGCCGTCGAACAGCAACACCGGCAAACCCGCGGAGAACGGGGTTTGCGGCGTGCCCGACCATGCGTCTTCGAGCTTCGGTTTGACTTGGAAGGTTTTGCCGGGGATGGAGGCGCGA
>JAYTBD010000973.1:0-2500 GCA_043737155.1 Fimbriiglobus sp.
TTCCGGAGCCGTGCGAGGGTCGCCGCGTGCACCGGGAGCGCGGCGAGGTTGGCGACTTCATCGGGGTCGGTCCGGAGATCGTACAGTTCCTCGGCCGACTTCGTTTTCCAGAATGCGCTCTGCACCTCATTGAGTTTCCCGTCATCGTAGAGCTGCTTCCATACCCGCGTCGTCGGCGTATGAAACATGTACTCGACGTGCTGGCCGGGGATCTTGTGTGGCATGTAGTTGCGCACGTACACATATCGGCCATCGGTGGCGCTGCGGACGAGGTCGGAGCGCTCGTCCATCCGCCCGCGGAAGCCGAAGGCGTAGGGCTGCCGGGCCGGGTCGCGGCCCAAGAAGGCGTGCCCTTGCATCCAAGCGGGGGGTTCGATTCCGGCGAGCACGAGCGCCGTCGGCGCGAGGTCCACGAAGCCGATTAAGCGGTCCGATTTGCCGCCCGCTTTGTAGTCCGGCGGGGCGAGGTGCTTGTACTTCTCGGGGATGAAGACCACCATCGGGACGTGCAATCCGGAATCGCACGCGGATCGCTTGCTGCGCGGCAGACCCGGCCCGTGGTCGGCGAAATAGAAGACGATGGTATCGTCGATCAATCCGTCGGCGGCCAACTCCTTGAGGCGCAGGCCCGCATCGGCGTCGGCCGCGGTGACCGTGTCGTAGTATTGGGCCCAATCGCGCCGGACCTCCGGGGTGTCGGGGTGATAGGCGGGGACGCGCACCTTCGCCGGGTCGTGCACCGCGACATGCGGACGGATCCGCAACTTGCTCTCGTGGCTCTTCTCCGAATTGAACACGGCGAAGAACGGACGGTCCGGTTTCCGGTTTCGCCAGTGCGCCTTGGCCGAGGAGTCGTCCCAGATTTGCCCGGGCTTCTCGAGGTTGTAATCCTCTTTGGCGCGGTTCGAGCAGTAATACCCCGCCGCACGCAGGAACTGCGGGAACATCTTCTTGTCCTTCGGGTACGGGACCATGCTGCGCATGTGCTCCGCGCCGGTGGACGGCGGATACAGCCCCGAGATGATGGTGGTGCGCGCCGGCGCGCAGACGGGGGCGCCCGACCAGACTTTCGTGTAGAGCATGCCTTTGCGGGCAAGGGCATCCACATTCGGCGTGGTGGCGAGCGAATCGCCCATGCAGCCCATCTGCGGGCCGTGGTCCTCGCTGGTGATCCACAGGATATTTGGAGGCGCGACCGGATCCGCGGCAGGGGCCGGGGTCGACGCGAGCGCCGAGAGGACGAGGGCGGCGAATCGTTTCATGGTGGCCGGCATTCGATGGGGGCGGGTCGGAGATCGCAGTATCGTAACCGGAGATCCGGGTGGCCGCATCCGATACAATTCTGAAATGCTCACCCTCGACCCGAGTCACATCCTCTTCGAAGATCCCCACCTCATCGCGGTGAACAAGCCGGCCCCACTGCTAACGCAGGCCCCGGAGGGTATTGCAAACCTCGAAAGTCTCGTCAAAGCGTACATCAAAGCGAAGCACGCCAAGCCCGCAGGGGTTTATCTCGGCGTCCCGCATCGGCTCGACCGGCCCGTCTCCGGCGTTGTCGTTTTTGCACGCAACACCAAAGCCGCGCAGCGGGTCCACGCCCAGTTCGAAGAGCGTACGGTCCGCAAAATTTACTGGGCGTGCGTCGCGGGGGACGTTTCCCCCGACACCGGCGTTTGGGAAGATTGGCTGTGCAAAGTGCCCGACGAAGCGAGAGTGGAACGAGCCATCGAAGGAGAACCCGGCGCGAAGTTGGCGACGCTGGAATACTCGGTTTTGCAAACGATCGACGGCGGTACGCTGCTGGAACTGCGCCCGCGGACCGGTCGGATGCACCAACTCCGGGTGCAATCGGCGTGGCGCGGCCATCCCATTTGGGGCGACCACCTTTACGGCAGCGAACGCGAGTTCGGTCCACCGAGCGACGACCCGCGCGAGCGGCTCATCGCGCTCCACGCCCGGCAATTGACGATCGCGCACCCGTTCACGAAAGAGGAATTGGTTTTGGTGGCACCGGTGTCGGAGTACTGGCCCGAATCGCAATGCGGTATTTGTCCGGTTCCCCCTCTCCGCTTCGGAGAGGGGGTTAGGGGGTGAGGTCTGGCGCTGGAAGCGGAGGAGCCTTCCTCTTCGTGCGGGGCAGACCTCACCCCCCCTGACCCCCCTGACCCCCTCTCCGAAACGGAGAGGGGGTGACTGCCGCCACCAAGCTCCCTCGACCGACCACAGGACACGGATTGAACGTTGGACAGCGACCGCTATTTCTTCGCTTTCTTGAACTGCCAGAACTCATCGAAAATCCCGGCCGCGACGACCTCGACCGCACCGGGGTCGTCCTTGATGGGTTTGGGTTTGAGCACGGCCCAATCCCCGAGGCGCGGGTAGAGCAGCGCGTTGGTCCCACGAAAATCCGCGTCCTTGAAAGTGTGCCCGGAGTTGATCACCACGTACCGTTCGGGGAACTTGGGATTCGGGTAGATAAGTGCGGGATAGTGAGTTTTGG
>JAYTBD010000974.1:0-6217 GCA_043737155.1 Fimbriiglobus sp.
GCGGAGGTCGGTCACAAGTCGTCTTCACCTATGTAATCTTGGGCCGCATGGCGGATGCGGTGAACATGGACGATGGCCCCGTCGATGGAGAACAACACCCGGAAGACGTGCGGTCGCTTGTCGAAGAAGAGGCACCGCAAGTCGATATCGACGGTTCCGACTTCATCCGCTTCGGCGAAGCGTTCGGGATCGATCTCCAGCACCTTCATCGCTTTCGAGAGGCCGTTCCGCCAAACGGTGGCCCGCTTGGCGCCGAACCACTCCGTCATGTTGCGGAACGCTACCCGGAGATCGGCCCTCGCGGCGGGTTGCATGTTCACGGAGTAGCGCATCGCTTCACTCCGCAGGAAGCGGTGGGAGATTCATCTCGCGGGAGATCTCCTCGAACACTTCGAGGTAAGGTTGCCCTTTTTCCCCCGCCCGCAGGTCGGCGATCGACTTCCGCAAAATGGCCAGTTCCGCCGCCTCATCGCACCGGGGCCAGCGATCCATCCGTTGCGTCAGCGTCACCGGCGTCCCGTCCGGCCATTGCATCGGGCCGTCCAACATCACTTGCCCGTCGATGATCGTTCCCGTGATGGACATGGTGTTACCTCGCTTGTACGGTGGGCCCGACCACCTCGTTCAATTTACCAGTTCCGATAAGGAACCGACAATTGAATGGACTACTTCGACAAAAACGTCACGACCGCGCCCATCTCGGGCTTCAGGAACTGCCCCTGAATTTCGCCGGGGGGCAGCTTCACTTTCACCCGCACCGAAATGACGCTCTTCGAGCGGTTCGCGATCGGCATGATGCGGAACAACTCGCCGTCGTAAGTGCGATCTTGGAACGCATCCGCGACGATCCGGCACGGCTGGCCCTTCTCGAGTTTGCCGATGTCCTTCTCCGGGATTTCCAGATCGACCTCGAGGTTGGCCAGGTCCGCGATATCGCACAGCGACCCGGAGGTCGCGCCGAACGCCAACGGATTCACGAGGCTGTAGAGTTCCGCTTTCTTGGACAGCACCGTCCCGGTGATCGGCATCCTGATCGTGCAGTTGTCCACGCGCCACTGCGATTGGTTCAGCCGCGCCTTGGCCGCGTCCAAATCCTTTTGGGCGGCGTTGTAGTCTTCCTGGGCCGCGTTGATCTTCTCCGGGCGCGGGCCGACTTCGAGGATCTGGTACGTCGCTTCCAACCGACTCGTCCGCGCTTTGGCCGAGAAGTAATCGGCCTCGGCTTGTTGCAACTCCCGCGGGGCGACCGCGCCGGTGTTGCCGAGGCTGATGCTTTTGAGCCGGTCGTACTCCTGCTTGGCGCGCTTCTCGACGATCTCCGATTCTTTCTTCTCTTCGATCACTTGGTCTTTCTCGATCTGTCGGACGCTCGCGGGCAGAATCTCTTGCCAACGCTGCTTCGCCCCGGCCAGCCGACTCTCGGCCGCGCTCACCAGCGATCTCGTCTCTTCGACGGCGGCTTTGTAATTCGTCGAATCGATGCGGGCGAGTACCGTCCCTTGTTTGTACTGCACGCCTTCGATGAAATTGTGTTCGATGAGTTGACCACCCACGTCGATGGGGCTGACGGCGATCTGTTGGGCGGGCACCAAATACCCCTTCACCGGAGCGATGGCGATGCCGCTCGAACCGCCCGAGGATGTGCTGCTCCCGGTGCCGGATTTGTTGGTCGGCGCGGCGACCGGGCCGCCGTCGTCATCCGTGGAGCCGGGGCGGTAACTGCGAAGACCGACGCCGCCCCAAGCGAGCGCCAGCACGGCGCACAAGATCCAAGGCAACCACGTGACCCCGGCGAGGAACGACTTGCCCCCGGTGCTCGGCCCGCCGATGCGCAGCTTCTGGACGCGGGCTTTCAACTCGCGCGATTCGGCCGACATCGGCTTCGCCGCGGGGGCTGCCATCAGGGCCACCGGCTCGTCGGACGGGTTCATCGCAACACCTCAAGCGGAATCCGGGGGAACACCGAGCAGGGGACGGAGGACTTCCAAACAGCCGACCAGCACGGCGAGAGGATCAGTCTAATCGGGTCGAATCATCGCGAAGAGGTTCGCATGGAACGACGAGCGCTCGCGCCTGGGTGGGCAGTTTCCTGACCTTACCCACGCATTGACGCTTGCGGGTTCAGAGGGATGAAGGTCTGAGAGATTCGAGTAGGCCATCACCTACTGATTACACCGAATGGTCCAATTGCGACAAGTGAGTCCGGCGGAATTCTTCCGGACCAGAATTCGGATGAAAGCCATTCAACCGGGCGGACCCGGAATGTCGATAGACCCGCTAGAGTTTCATAAACGCGGGCCGTGCTCCATGCGGATCACTCGGCGAACTTGGGCCCTCCTCGGCGTCGTCGCGCTGGCGGGTTGCCGTGCGCCGAGCGTGCGGATCACGTCCCCCGCGAAGACGCCGTCGGGGCCGACCCGACCGAGCGAACTCCCCCCGGCCGCCGCCACCTCCCTCGAACCCGACTACGCCAAACTCCCGATCCTCGATCCGCGCACGGCCGCGGCGCAATTGCCCGTGACGCCGCGGGCGCCGCTCGTGGAAGCCACGGTGATCAAGCTCGCGTCGGAGCGGGCCGCGCTGCCGACGGTGCTCCAGCGCGAGAGCGAGATCCCGCAATTGCTCGCGGCGACCTCCGCACAACCGACCGGCGATGACGGGGCGCTGCTCCGCGAAGTGCGGACGCTGCTCGCCGCGGACGCCCGGAGCAAAGCGGTCGGCGAAGCGCTCGACGAGTTCTACCGCCTCGCGGATGTCGAAGGCCGACTCGACCTGCTCCGGATTTCGATCGATCGACTCGACTCGTTGCTCGAAGCGGCCAAGAAAGCCAAGGCCGAGGGGGCGCGACTCCCCGTGGAGTTGGACGAACTCGACGTTCAACGGGCGAACCTGCTCGCGATCCTCGGGCAGGCCGAACTCGGCGCCAAATTACTCGACACCGATTTGAAGCGCCGCCTCGGCCTGTCGTCGCAAATGACCGAACGACTACTGCCCGCCGGCGAGTTCGCGGTGAGTTCGGCCGAAGTCGATGCGGAAGCGTCGGTGAAGCTCGCGTTGGAGAACCGGGCCGACTTGCAAGCCCTCCGCACCGCGTACTTGGGGCTGACGCCCGAGAGTCTGCCGAGCGTGCAGCAGTATCTCCGCGGCGTGCCCGGCGCCGTCGGTCTGGTGGGCAACGGCACAATCGTGAACCCGCCCAAGTGGGAGAATCGCGTCCTTGTCGCCCGGCTGTTCCATCGCCGCGTCGACGCATGGGCGAAGGCCATCGACACCGTCACCGCCGCGGAAGTCGCCGTGCGCCGGCAGCAGCTCTACCGCTTGATCGAAGAGAAAGAGCGCGCCACGGCGGACGAAACGCGCGCCGCCGTCGCCGCGCTCAACGAACAGACGCGCCGCGTCGGTTTGACCCGCTGGCGCGCCGAACAGCAAAAGACCAAACTGGCCGATGTCAAAAAGATGGCCAAAGGGCCGTTCTTGGAAGTGCCGGCCGAGTTGGAGACGCTCCGCGCCCGCTCGGACCTCATCGCCGCGGTGATGCAGTGGCACCAAGCCAAGAGCAAGCTCGCCATCGCCGAGGGGCGATTCGGGGGAGTAATAAAATGAGTTCTGACAGGATGAACAGGATTGGAAGAGGAAGATTTGAGCGGGTCCCGAGTTAATGGTTTGCTCGTCCGAGCCGGAAGTGTGAGCGACGGTCTTACGCGAAACCGTCGCTGACGCTTCCGGCTCGGAAAGACCGCGCCACCTACTCGGGAACCGCTCTAAATTGCCCCATCCTGTCGATCCTGTTCATCCTGTCCGCAAACTCTTTATAATTGAAGGATGAACCTTCGCCCGCCTCTGAAACGGCCCGAATTGCTCGCCCCCGCCGGGGATTGGGAAGCGATGCGCGCCGCCGTGGCCAACGGGGCCGACGCCGTTTACTTCGGTCTCTCCGCGTTCAACGCCCGCGCCCGCGCCAGCAATTTCACCCTCGACGAACTGCCCGCGGTCATGGGTTATGTGCACGCCCACAACGTCCGCGGGTTCGTCGCCCTCAATATCCTCATCTTCACCGACGAACTCCCCGAAGTCGTCGAGTTCGTCAAAGCGATCGCCGCGGCCGGGGTCGATGCGGTGATCGTACAAGATCTCGGTTTGGTCGGTCTGATCCGCAGGCTGGCGCCGACGCTCGCGATCCACGGTTCGACGCAGATGACGCTCACCGAGCCGCGCGGGATCGAGTTCGTACGCAAGCTCGGCGTCGAACGCGTCGTGCTGGCGCGGGAACTCTCCCTCGACGACATCCGCAAAGTCACGGCGGGCACGACGGTGCCCGTGGAGGTGTTCATTCACGGGGCACTCTGCATTGCCTACAGCGGCCAGTGCCTCACGAGCGAAGCCCTCGGCGGCCGCAGTGCCAACCGGGGTCAGTGCGCCCAGGCGTGCCGGATGACCTATGAGATGATCGTCGACGGCCAACCGCGCGACCTCGGCGACAAGGCGTATCTCCTCAGCCCGCAGGACCTCGCGGCGTACGACCTCATTGCGCCGCTCATCGGCGCGGGTGTCATCAGCTTCAAAATCGAAGGCCGACTGAAAGGCGGGCCGTATGTCGCGGCGACGACGAGCACGTATCGCAACGCTATCGACGCGGCACTCCACGAACACGATTTCCACTTGACCCGGCGGGAGGAACTCGACCTCGCGCAAACTTTCAGTCGGGGATTGACGCCGGGGTTTTTGGAAGGGGTGAACCACCAGAAGCTCGTGCGCGGCCGGGTGCCGAAGAGCAGAGGGATTTTGCTGGGCCGAGTCGTCGGTGTCATCGGCTCGACGGTTCGGGTGGAATTGGCGGAGCGCTTGCCGGACATGGTGAAGCCGGGCGACGGTGTGATGTTCGATCTCGGCCGACCCGAGGAAAAGGAACCCGGTGGACGGGTTTGGGAAGTGATTTCGCGGGGTCAGTTCGTCGGGTTGAAGTTCGAACCGAACGCGCTCGATTTGTCGAAGGTGGGCGTCGGGTGCGAAGTCTGGAAGACCGACGATCCGGTTTTGAAGAAGCGACTGGAGCAGACCTACTCGAAGGATCGCGTGGTGCGGCGGGTGCCGGTGTCCGCGACGCTTGCGGGTGAACTGGGCGGTGCGCTGACTCTGGCGCTGTCGGACGAAACGCAGTCGGCGACGGCGATGTGGCCCGGCCCACTGGTCGCCGCATTGAAACAGCCAACCACGCTCGAGACGATCCGCGAGCAACTGGGTCGGCTCGGTGACACCCCGTTCGCACTGGCCGGGTGTGCGATTGAAATTCCCGCGGATGCGATGGTGCCGAAGTCGGTGTTGAACGATTTGCGTCGCCGGGCGGCGGTGGAGTTGAGCGCGAAGCGGACGGCGGGACGGGTGCATATCGTGAGGGACGCCAACGTTCTCCATTCGCTGCGGCGCTCGGCTGCGCAGACCTCACCCCCTAACCCCCTCTCCGAAGCGGAGAGGGGGGACAGGAATTCCCGTCTCACCGTCCTCGTCCGCAATCCCGCGCAGTTGAATGCAGTGCTCCCTTTCAAACCCGCGCTGGTGTACGCCGATTTCGAGGACCTCCGTCAATACCCCGCGGCCGTGGACGCGGCCCGGTCCGCCGGGGTGACGATCGGACTCGCGACCGTGCGCATCTGGAAGCCGGGCGAAGACGGCTTCCAAGCGATGGTCGCCCGCGCCAAACCCGACGCGGTGCTGATCCGCAATCTCGCGAGTATCGACTACTTCCGCGAGCTTTTGCCCGACGCCGAGTTGATCGGCGACTTCAGTTTGAACGTCGCCAACGACCTCACGGCCGACGTGCTCTGGAAAGCGGGACTGTCGCGTTTGGTGCCGAGCTTCGACTTGAACTGGGAACAACTTGCCGCCTTGTTGAAGCATTCCAATCCCAGTGGGTTCGAAGCCGTGGTGCACCAACACATGCCGATGTTTCACATGGAGCACTGTGTCTTCGCGGCGTTCCTCAGCACCGGGAAGGATCACCGCGATTGCGGTCGGCCGTGCGACACGAACAAGGTGGAACTGCGCGATCGCACCGGGGCGCTGTTCCCCGTGCTGCCCGATACCGGTTGCCGGAACACCGTATTCAACAGCGTCGCGCAATCGGCGTCCGAATACATCGGTCGGATGAAGTCGCTCGGTGTGCGCTGGTTCCGCATCGACTTGCTCCGCGAAACCCCCGACGAGGTCGGTCCGCTGTTGG
>JAYTBD010000975.1:0-2497 GCA_043737155.1 Fimbriiglobus sp.
CGCCCCCGGTTGGTTCGACACCCGAGAGAAATCGAATTCGTCGAAGCGGGTTTGCACGACCCCGTCTTCGATGAACAGACAGAATTTCCGTTTCTCAGGCCCCTGAAGCCACGGCACCAGTCTCACGGCGAAAGCGAAGTTGTCCGTGGGATCGCGGTCCGCGGAGGAATAGAGCATGTCATTCGACAGCACGCTCTGGTCGGCTATGACTAGGCATCGGAAGGTGTCGCCGTCGCGGCCCGCACCCGCGGCGGCGAAGCTGTCGTTCAGCTTGAGCCGGAGGTTGATGTTGCCACCGGTGTACCGCGCGGTGTCGGGTAAGAGACCGACGCGGGACTGCGCATACGGGGGGCGCTTGGTGATCCGGAGTGCGGTGGGAAAGTTCGTGGCGATTCGGTCGAGGCCGGCGAAGAGCGACTCTTCTTCGGTCGGGGCATTGGCGCGGAGAGCATACGGTTTGACGAACGGGGACGACGGATCGCCGAGGTGGGAATTCGCACCGCCCGGATCGGAGACATCGTTGCCCACGAGTTCCAAATCCTCGCCGTCCGGGAAGAACGGGGAGAGGTTCAAGAACGCGTCGGAAGCGATCAGTACCGCCCCGCCGGAAGCGAGCGTTTTCCGCACGTGCCCGGCGACGGCGGTTTTATTCCGCCCGGGATCACCGTGGACGATCACGATGGTGTCCGCGTTGTACTCCATGTTCCGCGGATCGAGGGCGACCAATTTGAAATGGTGCAGCAACCCCCGAAAGAGTTGGGTTTTCTGGTCGCGCTGCGGACCGACGACGGCGGGTTTCTGTTCCACCATTTCGTCGGGCCGTAGGCCTTGGGCCTGCGCCGACGCACCGAAGAGCAGTAGCGCGATGAGGGCGAGGTACCGGTTCATACCTCGGTGACCCCCGCGAGTTGGCACAGGCAGCGACGGGCTTCGGCGTAAGCGCTCGCGGGGATTTCTTCGTTCAACGGCGTATACCGGGCGACGGCGTACAAACGCGCCAGCGGTTCCGCGAGGTGCTCCTTCTCGGGCAGCGCGTCACGCAGGGCCTCGGCGATTGTCAGGTGATTCCAGACGACCGCCCCGTTCCCGCACACCAGGATCGACAGGTACTCGAACGCGATCACGAGGCCTTCCCGGTCGCGGATGGTGCGAGGATCGACGGGCCACGGGCCTTGACCGGGGAGGGGTTGAAGTTTCCGGTTGCGAGCCTCGCGGATCATCGGCAGGAACTTCCAGATCAGGAAGCCGACGATCGCCGCGACGACGAGAATCAGAATCACCGTGCCGACGGTGCCGAGACCGGCGAGTCCCATGCCCCCACCGCCGAACGAGCCGAAACTCGGGGCGCCGGGTCCTTTCAAATTCGTTTTCGGAGCCGTGGGTGTCGACGGGGACGAACTCGTGAGATTCTTCATCCAACTCGGGCTGGTCCAACTCGAACCGCCGGTGCCGTTGCCGCCGTTGAGGAACTTCCAGAAGCCGGAGTTGGGCGGATCGGACGAGCCGGTGCCGCCGTTGAAATCGGGGCTGTCCCAGAACGGTTTCTCGTTCGGACCGCCTTTGCCGTTGCCGAAGAGATCGACGATGGCATCCTTGACGGCGGGCGTGCTGTCGATCGGTCCGACGGTCTGCTCCCACATCTGGATGGTGCCTTGCACCTGCGCCGAATTCGGGTCGTTCTTTTCCGGCGGCTTCCAAGGTTGTTGTTGGGAGTCGTATGGTTTCGGCCGAGGGGTCGTCGAAGGCGGAGGGGGCGTGGTGCTCGGCGGTGCCGTGGGGGGGGTCGGCTGTGGTATTGGCCGCTTGGGGTTTGGCATCGGGGACGGTCGCGGCAACTCCGGCGGCGGGTCGCCCGGCTTGCCGAGGTTCTGCATCAGCTTCTTTAAATCGTCCGGGCTGGCGTCCGGATTCGTTTGGCGGAACTGATTCTTGAACTGCTCCGGGTTATCTTGCACGTGCTGTCGGGCGGCATCGAGCATGCGCTGGCGGGCTTCGGGGTCGTTCTCGGTATCCTTTAAAAACTTTTGGAACAGTTCCATCATTTTCGGATCGAGCTGGGGCGGCTTGGGGTCGTTGCCGAGCATCGCGGCCAAACGCTTCAGCGCTTCGGGTTCGCTCTCCGCCGCCGGCAGCGGCTTGTATCGGCCTTGGGCCTGCACGGGCCCGACCGCCAAGGCCGCCAGCAGTAAGCATTGAAGGAACCGATTCATGGCCGTTGCCCTCCGGTCGGCTTCGCGGGCGGTTTGACACTCGGCAGCACGCGGATGATCGCCTGCGAGGCCTGCCGTCGCACTTCGGTATCTCTGTCGTCGAGCAAGTTCAATAACTGCGGTAGTGCCGACTTCGCAACCGGGCCGAGCAACCCCAAGGCGTACGCGGCACCGGCGCGGCGCTCCGCGAGCGCGTCGGCGAGGGCCTCGGATAGTGGTTCGACGGCGGTGGGGCCGATCTTTGCCAAAGCTTGGGCCAAATTCGCCCGGACATCGGCGTCCGAGTC
>JAYTBD010000976.1:0-2495 GCA_043737155.1 Fimbriiglobus sp.
AGGAAGTCGGCCCCGCCGGGGCGAAGAATGGCCCCGCCATTCACCACTTGGACCGCCGTTCACGCCGCGCGCTCGGGCCGCGCCTCGATATCGAGAAACGGTATTGGTCGTCCCCTCTTCGCCCCGGAGGGGCCGACTTACTTAACCCAGGGCGGAAGCCGGCGGAAGCCCTGGGTACAGACAACATCGCTCTCGCCCTGTAAGGGCCGGCTTCTAGCATCCCCCGAGCCGGCCCTTACAGGGCGGGGAAATAGCTGACCGATACCCAGAGCTTCCGCCCTGGGTTAAGTAAGTCGGCCCCTCCAGGGCGAAGAGTTCGGTGGCATTCCAAACCTGATAGTCAGCAACCCGACTGTCGAGCTGCGGTACCGCCCGACGATCAACCCGTTCACCGGTTCCACAGTTTGCGATCCAGCGTCCGATAGCCGATGGCTTCGACGATGTGATCCGAGTCGATCGCGGGTCGGTCGGCCAAGTCGGCGATGGTGCGGGCGACCCGGAGGATGCGGTCGAACGCCCGGGCCGACAAACCGAGCGATTCCATCGCCTCCTTCATCAGCGACAGGCTTTCCGCGTCCAAAACGCAGTGCTTGCGCGAGAGCCGCGGCGTCATGCGGCCGTTCAGCATCTCGCCGTTGCCGAAGCGCTCGAATTGATGGCCGCGCGCTCTCACGACCTGCTCGCGCATCGACAGGCTCGACGTCCCTTCGGTCTTGCCGGCGAGATCGCCGAAGGCGACGGAGGGCACTTCGATGTGCAAATCGATGCGGTCGAGCAGCGGTCCGCTGATCCGGCCGATGTATTTTTCCACCGACATCGGGGCGCATTTGCAGGCGCGCTTCGCATCGCCCATATACCCGCACGGGCACGGGTTCATCGCGGCGATCAACAGGAACCGCGCCGGGAACGTCACCGACGCCAGCGCCCGCGAGATCGTCACCCGGCCTTCTTCGAGCGGCTGCCGGAGGCATTCCAAACTCTTGCGGTTGAACTCGGGCAATTCGTCTAGAAAAAGCACGCCGTGGTGGGCGAGCGAGATTTCCCCCGGCTGCGGGACTGTGCCGCCGCCGACCATCCCCGCGTCGCTGATCGTGTGGTGCGGCGACCGGAACGGCCGCGCCGCGAGGATCGATTGACCGGGCGGCAGCCGGCCCATCGCGCTGTAGATGCGCGTCGTCTCCAAGCTCTCGCGCGGCGTGAGCGGCGGCAGGATCGTCGGCAGGCGCCGGGCCAGCATAGTCTTGCCCGAGCCGGGCGACCCGAGCATCAGCACCGTGTGCCCCGCGGCCGCGGCAATCACCAGCGCCCGCTTGGCGAACTCCTGCCCGCGCACGTCGGCGAAGTCCACATCGTAGGCCAGCAGCGCCTCGGCGGGGTCGGCCACCTGCGGACCGACGGGATCGATCTCCACCGCGCCGGACAGGATGCCCACCGCTTCCGCCAAACTGGTCACGCCGTAGACGTCGATCTCCTCGACGACGGCGGCTTCGCGGGCGTTGATCGCGGGCACGAGGAGCTTGCCGATGCCAAGATCGCGCGCCGCCATCGCCATGGAGAGGACGCCCTTGACGGCGCGGACGCTGCCGTCGAGGGCGAGTTCCCCGACGATGGCGAAGCCGGCGATTTGCTCCGGCCGCAGTTGACCCGTGGCGAGCAGCATCCCCAAGGCGATGGGCAGATCGAACGCACCGGCGTCTTTGCGCAGGTCGGCGGGGGCGAGGTTGATGACGGTCCGGCCCGTCGGCCGGGCGTAGCCGAGGTTGGAGAGGGCGCGCTCGATGCGGTGGATGCTCTCGCGCACGGCGAGTTCGGGCAGGCCGACGAGAATGGTCTTGGACATCCCCGCCGCGGTGTCGACTTCGACTTCGACCGGCATCGCCTCGATGCCGACGAGGGCGAAGGCGTTGAGCTTGGCGAGCATGCGCGAAACCGCCTCCGGACGTTGCGAGTTCGTCCGTCCCGTTCTACCCGCCGGCGCGGCGCGGGGCAACCGGAAGGGGCCGTGGGGTGCGTCAAAAGATTCCGACAATTGCAATCCACCGGAACCGTTGGCGTTAGCCCACGGGTGGAAATGGAAGGACTTTCCATCCCTCACCCCCACGAGTACGCATGGGGTTCCAAAGGATTGCGACAGCCAGAATCCGTTGGCACAACCCCCTTCCACAGGGTGTGCCTCTAGATTTTGGCACTCACGGAAACTTGTGATGGCATCTCTTGCTGATAACTGATCGCTGATCGCTGAAATCGATTTCGTTTCACATGTTTCGCACGGGACAGTTGTCAGCCATCAGATATCAGCAGTCAGCCAGGAAGACACGCCGATGCCAGAATCCGCTGGCACAAGCCCCTCCCACACTCCGGGTTGTGTAAAAATTACCCCACTGCTACAAGGCGGATGCCCCTAACCCCCACGGAGGCGCTCCGCAATGCGTTTGTCGATCCTGTCCCTCGGCGTGTCCCTGCTCAGTTTGCAGGTCGCGCTGGCCCAAGTGCCA
>JAYTBD010000977.1:0-2494 GCA_043737155.1 Fimbriiglobus sp.
TGTACCGCGATTCCGCGGTGGCGCCGTACCGGTAATCGGGGACGTAAGTCTCGTAGGATTCACCCTCTTTGACGTAAGGGCGGGACGCGAAGTTGTCGCGCAGCCAGTTGTCTTCGGTCGTCGGATCGATGAGTTCGCCGACGCCCTTACCGGCATAGCCGCCGGCGATGGCTCCGGCGGCGGCGCCGATTGCCGCTCCGATGGGACCCGCGACCGCTCCCACGGCGATGCCGGTGGCGGCCCCGGCGAGTGCGGCGCCGATACCCGTTTCGATGGGGTGGGAACCCGGGGTGTCCGTGATCGGATCGGCGTTGCGACTGCCCTTCGGAGGTAAATCGACCGATTTTTCGGGGTCGTTTAACTTCGCCATCTTTGGTCACCGCCTTTGGAGGAAGAGTTGCTTAAGCCAAGAATTGGCCGCCAAACGCCGTGCAGGTCCAGTGCCAAACCTTGCGACGGGGTATTGACTTCCGAAGTCCGGCTTCGACTTCGGAAGTCGTTGAGGGTGAGCCACTTCCGAAGCTAGACCGCCCGGATCAAGGACTTCCGAAGTCGAAGCCGGACTTCGGAAGTCGGGTCCCCGGCGTTCCATCCGGTACCGAGAATCGTTGCGAGACCTTTTGCAAGCTTCCGCACTTGCGGACGTACTCCCTATGAGCGAGAATTGTCGAGTTGCCCGTCTGGTTTAGGACGACCACCGGAGATCCACCCCACCATGCGACGAATGATTCCCTCCGCCGGCAGTTGCTCGATGGCCGGCGTTATGGCCGCCGTGATGCTCGGCACAGCCCTCAGCTCTCAAGAGGCGTGCGCCAATACGCCGGCGTCGAATCAGCAAGTCGATGACTCCGCCGTGCGAGATATCACCCGTTACTGCCAAGTCTGCTGGCGGAACGCCCGGTTGCCGGACGACCTCTGGGGGGATTGCACCCAGCAAGTTTTCACCCGGTTGTTGGAAACCGTCGGCCGCGACCGCTGGACGGCCTTGCTGAAGACGGAAGATACCGACAAGCGCGAATTCCTGCGGGCCATCGACGCCGTGAAGAAGCGGACACAACGCGCCCGCCGCTTCGTCGATTTGTCGAACGATGTCGCCGATTGGACGCGCTCCACCGTGGTCGATCAGCGCGAAGAGCTGAACTTGGCCGCCGGGGAAGTGCTGAGCGATCGCCAGCAGAAGATCATCAACCTTTCGGCGGACGGTTGGGGCGTGCCTGAGATCGCGGTGGAACTCGGCACCACGACCCAGCGCATCAGCGACGAGAAGTACAAAGCGATCCGCAAGCTCCGGGAGAAGCTCGGGGTCGATGTGGCGGAGTGAATCAAGGCGAGCCGGCTCACGCCAGCCGCCTTATCGGTCACTTCTTCTCGAACGTCCACCGGCCCGGGGACCACGGGGCGCCGATGGCGTCGAGTTTCCGATCCAAGGCCGGCAAATCCTTCTCGTAGATCGTGCGGACTTTTACCAGCGCTTCGGCCAACTCCACCTCGGCGTCCGCGAGGGCCGACTTCGCACTCCCCGTCGGCGGCGCGACGGCGTCGATGTGCGTCCCCGCGGCGAATCCGAGGCGGTCCGAAATGCTCATCGGTTCGTTCTCGTAGCGCTCCGCGAGAAATGCGTCGCCGTTCAATGCCCGGCGCAGTGCTTTGATCGCGGTCTCCACGGCTTTGAAATCGGCTTCGAGGGTGTCGTCCGCACGGTCGGCGAGCTTGGCCGCTTTGCGCATGGCTTCGAGGCGCGCGGTCGCTTGGGTCAGCGTGCCCGTCGCGGCGAAGAGCTTCCGCTGCGCCGTCCGCACGTCCTTGTTGAAGCTGCTCATCGCGGTGTAGTCCTCCCCCTTCAACCCCGATAGCGGGTCGGCCTTCACCGCGAACTCCACCGGGTCGGAGAGATTTGTCTTCTTGCCTTTCGACGTTTGCACGAGCACGGCGCGGTAGCGACCCGGTGCCGCGAGGAATCCGTAGCCGCCTTGATACGCATCCGGGTTCACGCCCGCTTCGCGCAGATTCCACGCGATGCGGTGGACCCCGGCGCCCGTCGGCGCTTGGATGCGATTGACCGCGTTGCCGTCGAAATCTCGAATCACCAGATCGACGAGCACCGGTTCCTCCTCGGCTTCGGCGCGGAGTTCATCGAGCGTCGGATACACAGCTGCCTTGCCGGCCTTCTCCGCTTCCTTCGCCGCGTCGAGCCGCTTCTGCTTCAGCGTCTTGTGGCCTTCTTTCAAGTGGATGGTGAAGCTCGCGCCCTGCGGCGGGTTCTCCGCGAAGTAGTGCGCGCTCCCTTGAAAGCTCTTGCCACCGCCGCCGAGTTGCGATGACTGAACGTAGGCCATCGTGCTCTCGGGGGCGATCAGCAGCGCCGGTTTCTCCATCGCCGCGGCGGTCAATTGGCGCAGCGGAGAGTAATCGTCGAGGACATAGATGCCCCGGCCGAAGGTGCCGACGACGAGGTCGTTGTTGTGCTTCTGAATGACGAGGTCCTTCACCTGAA